>JAEOSL010000105.1 GCA_016840385.1 Candidatus Thorarchaeota archaeon
CATGATCTCCATCTACCGCAACACCATACGCGAATTCAGGGGTGTCGTACGACCCGACCAAAGTAGGTGTGGTAAGATCACTGATATCGACTACCTCTAATCCTGCTGTATTGCTGGCAACATAGACATGATCTCCTGAGATAAATGCGTCTTTAACAAAACTACCCATAGATATGGACCCAATTAGAGATGGACTAGCTGGAACATTGAAATCATGTATCTCTATTGTCCCCCCCATCCATAGGAAGACAAAACCATCCTCTACAATCGCTCCGCTTACGGTACTAAAAGGGTTGTAGGATCCTGCTAATGTGGGATCTTTGGGATTTGTTATGTTCACTACTGAGAACCCTGCATTACCCTGTGCCAGATATGCGTAGTTACCTTCCACAGCTATACTTCTTACATCTGAAACGCTGTACGATCCCGCGAGAGTGGGCGCAGCAAGATCAGTGATGTCGATTACCAACATCCCCGTAGTGGCATCTGAGATGTAAGCATAATTGCCTTCAACAACTACACTCGACGTAGAGCCAGAAGTAGCGTACGAACCAGTGAGGATGGGGTTCTTCTGTTGAAGCATAATCGCTCCCGAACCCCAGCCAGATACACTGGATACAGGATCTCGATAGGTGGTTGAAGTAAAATCCTCCACATATGATTCTGTTGCGGCAGATATGGGAGCAGACCTAAGGGTGATTTCCGAATCTCCTGTAGGTCGAGTCGAAACGGTCGGTGAGTCAGAATAATAAAGCGGGACACAATTCAATTGATTAACAGATTGTATAGTTAGCAAAATTAGCACAGTCAATAATAGTACTATAGAAAAACGCTTTTGTTGCATCTCATTACCTCTTTTTTGCGTGTAGAAGGAGAATAAGGAGTTAGATGCGTGTTCCCTATGGTTTCTTGGAGAATTAAGGAAGCTTTCCCTACTTACACAATGTTGTAATCTTATGGCAGCTCTTAGTAATAAAATGTTCGATTGAAATAGCGATTTCTAGGTCGAGGGCAGGCATACAGGGAGCAAATCCTTCTATGCATCCATGAAAATAGAATCTTGATCACCTTAGTTATTCACATAGAGTGATAAGATCTGCTTAAATCCATAGTAGACCGTTTTAGGAGAGCGTATTTTCACGTCTGCATTATGGAGTCAAGCGGTCTCTATCACGGGGGAGCAATGTAGCTTCTCGAATATTGTGTATCCCCAAGAGCTGCATTGTAAGACGTTCAACTCCTAATCCTAGACCACCATGAGGTGGAGCTCCGTATTTGAACGGGTCAAGGTAGAAGCTGAAGTCAGGTGGATTGAATCCCTTTGCTTTGAAGCGTTCGACAAGAAGGTCGTAGATATGGATACGTTGACCACCTGTTGTAATCTCCATTCCTTTGTAAGTGAGGTCAAAACTCTCAGTCATTCCTTCATCAGTAAGACTAGGCATTGTATAAGCAGGTCTCAATTCTAGAGGATAATGAGTGATGAACACCATGTCAGTACCAAACTTCTCGGGGAATATCTGTTCAAGGAGTCGCTCGCTCTCAGGATCTAGGTCATCAGTGATGGATAGGTCCTTACCTGCTTCATTGACGAGATCAATTGCTTCGGCATATTTTACTCGCCTGAATGGTAATTTTGGAATGGCAAGGTCAATTCCAATGAGCTCAAACTCAGCGGCAGCAGCCTTCTTGGTCTTCGTAAAAGCATGATGAAGCATTTGTTCCTCCATCTTCATAATATCCTCAACTCCACTAATCCATGCCATCTCAAAGTCAAAGGATGTGTACTCGTTGATGTGGCGGCGGGTGTTGTGCTTCTCAGCCCTAAAGACAGGTGCAATCTCAAAGACTCTACCAAATCCAGCAAGAAGCATCAGCTGTTTGTAGAATTGTGGGCTCTGTGCCAAGTATGCCTTTCTCTCGAAATACTTCACTTCGAAGAGATTAGCTCCACCTTCTGTAGCTTCAGCAACTAGTTTTGGAGTGTGGATTTCGACAAAATCATTGCTCTCTAAATAATCTCTAGAGAAACGGACAAGGTCATGCTGAATTCTGAAGATTGCATTAATCGAGGGTTTTCGAAGGTCTAGAATGCGATGGTTAAAACGTGTATCAAGGTCTATGTCGACCTTACCTTCTACAACGTCTATAGGGAGACGTTCAGCAGTATTTAGGATTTTAATCTTGGTTGGAATAACTTCAGCGCCTGCTGCTACTTGTGTTGTCGCAACCACAGTTCCATGAATTGCTATTGCAGTTTCAGGTTTGAGTTTTCCCGAGACCTCAAAAACTTCCTCTGAAACTTTCTTCTGCGGGATTGTGACCTGGACTGTTCCATGTTCATCCCTGAGAATCAGGAACTTGATCTTTCCCTTATCTCTAAGAATGTGGGTCCAGCCCATCAGGATGACTTCTTTCCCGTCAAGTTCTGAAGTAATCTGATTACTGAAGTGAGTACGAGTTTCATCACCAATCTGTTCAGTGCCAGCCTTATCGTAAAAGTTCATTCTTCAAACCTCAGCCTGAGTTATTTGGGTTGAAGCTGGAGTACATTATGAGGTTTTTGGAGAGAGTCAGAAACAGTTTGAAGATGGAGAGGATGAGATCCCCAACCATCTTCCGGATCAAGTCGGCACTACATAGGCGCCTGAACTAACTCGTATACTCGCTCCCGCGCGTCAGTAGCATGCTCTTCCTCACGAATCAATCCTAGAGCCTTAAGTCTACTAAGTCCATAATTGACTGTTCTGGGAGGAAGGTATGTTA
The DNA here is from genome assembly GCA_016840385.1 of Candidatus Thorarchaeota archaeon. The sequence goes on from JAEOSL010000105.1 coordinate 2,767, forward strand.
TGCTAATCAGGTCCTGCCGGCTAATCCGGTGTCGGTCCTTAAGAAGCACGTAAAGAAACTTCGCGGAAGGAGGTAGAGACAAGAATGAGCGCCGGGCAAACATGATCCCACCGTAAAATTATTGTCATTTTGATATATTACCTCCATGTAATTTTGCTTATCGAACTACTTTGTGTTGATAAGTTTTAGCATCAACTAGTCCTATTGCGGTTTTTTGAGAATGAGAACCCATTCACCATGCATTCGTTCCTTTCTGGGAATACGGATGAAATGTCGGATAAGCTTTGAAAAGAATTGAGTTTCCAACTCAAAACCAACACCAGATTCTGCAATCTCTGCAAGTATCTCATGAGACTTTACTCGGACTCCCCGCATGAGATTGTTGCCAATAGCGACACAATATCGACTTCCAGGTTTTAGAATCCGTATCATCTCTTGCAACTGGTTCTTCATATCGTCAAAGAATTTGTAGGCTATGTATGCACGACGAGGGTCAAGTTTGTAGATTTTTTCCAATACAGGATCCAGTGTCTTATACCCTGATACTTGGAGGTCTCTGTATTCATCCTTGTAGACTGTTTCAGTTCCAATATACCTCCGCTTGACTTTGGATAATGGTCCATCACCAAGAAGGCCAAGCCAGTACATCTCAAGCTGATGTGTCCGAGGATAATCTACTGCATTGATGTATGGCGGGGAAGTCACAGCTAAATCTACGGAGTCATCACAAAGTTCTGAAGCAAGAGCAGTTCCTCCAGGAAGGTGCGTATGAAAATACTCGGATTCATTCAAAATCTCGGAGAGTTTTTTCATCTCGTCAATCTGGTGTGTTAGTCTTTGAGAGAATTTCTTTAGAGTATCACCGGGTAAGATTTTCTTTCTTACTTTCTTACGAAGGACTGTTCTGGTGCAGTGAGGGTCTGCGTTTGATACATCTCGGATAATTGATGACATTATGACTTGAAAGAAGTCTACTATGTTATCCATGTGAGAGATGTGTGAATGTTCCCTGATTGTGAGAATGCTATCCCTGATGATTCCAAGCTCCCTTAAGACAAATGAACGAAACCACTTGTCCCTGTAGTGAAACTCGGGAATGACAGGATTATACCCTGAAGCATTGTCGAGTTTCTTAGCTTGTTGTTCCAATAGTTTACTTGCAGTTTCCAATGGTTCGCTCGCAATCGGAGTCGTCTTCACCTTTGTAATAAGTAGAGCAATTGGATCGATATCTATTCCAATACCTATGCGTTTGTTTAACATCGCCTCAAGAATTGTGGTTCCACTACCACACATAGGATCAAGAACATACTCACCCGGTTCCGAATATTTTCGAATCAGATAACGTGGAAGCTCGGGAAAGAATTTTGCTGGAAACTTGTGGATTCCGTGTGTGAGATAGGATTGGTCTTTGCTAATGATGAGGATGTTACCGCCATTCGGAATGTCAAGTCCGGGGTCCAAATCCCCCTCGATTTCAATCAACTCTACTGACTCCTTGGTGATTTTACTACCTTCACCATTTTTTCGAGTTGACATTCACATCACCATTTAATGCGCATTCTATACGGTTGTGCACGTGAGAACATCTTTTCCTTATGTTATATATAGTGGTTGTACTATGGTTAAGAAGTCCCAATCTGGGGCACGCTAAAACAAGGAGAGATTGTTAAATTGGCAGATTTAAAGAAAATTGGAGACATTCTGGTTCTCATAGGTGCGATTATTGGAATTATTCAGGGAATATGGCTAATTCTAGGTAACGCCGCCTTTGGCACCAATATATTACTTGGTTTCTTAGGTGCAACTATGGGAGTGGTTATTGGCATCCTTGGAATTCTGTTTTCACTAATCGCATTGGTGAATAGCGGATTCATCAAAATCAGTGCATTAGACTTTGGGAAGAAGAACAAATTCCTCGTTGTTCTTATTATCGGTATACTGATGATTCTATTCGCTAGTGATTTCGGTGGAATCCTTGTTCTCATAGGTGCAATTCTCTGGGTACTATAAATGAAAAACACTCATCTCCAGACTACAAAGTTTGAAGATGAGTCTTTTTTCTTTTTTTTCTAGATGGATGCTTTGATTGCTTTATCGAGTCGGTCTACTGCATCGTCAATGTTTTCCTTGGTTATGATGTAACTAGGAGTTAGACGAATTACATTCTGACCGCATCCAAGCACCCAGAGATTCTGTTTCTGAACTGCATTCTTCACAACATTGTCACGAAGCTTGCGAGCCTTTTCCTTACTCTTTTTATCCTTGACAAGCTCCATTCCAACCATGAGACCTATTCCACGAACGTCACCTACGACTTCGTGTTTATCCTTGAGTTCACCAAGACGCTCTTGAAGGTAAGCTCCATGCTCAGCATTCTTCTTCAGGTATCCACCTTCTTCCATATGCTTGAAGATCCATAGTGAGAGAAGAGCCATCTTAGGTTCAGCAGAGAATGTTTCTGAATGGCGTGAACCACTCGTATACATTGGTGCGGGACCGATTGATGCGCCCATCGGATAACCTCCACCGATTGCCTTGCCCATTGAAATGAGATCAGGAACAACACCGTGGTTTTCAACTGCAGTCCACTTTCCAGTTCTTCCCATACCTGCTTGAACTTCATCAGACATGAAGTAGGCACCAATTTCCTTTGTCAGGTCATAGATACCTTTCACAGCTTTTGCTGGGGGAACTATCAAACCGCCTTCACCACAAATCGGTTCCATTACAGTTGCAGCAATATCATTACCTTCAACTTCGAGTGCATATCTGAGCGCTTCAACACACTCCAGACTGCAGTCCTCTTCGGTTGTACCGTAGGGACATCGGTAACAGTAGGGGTAGAAGACCCGAACTGTGTCAACTCCCTGTGGAAAACCAGACTTGTGTTTCGAGTTTGAAGAGGTCAGCGCAAGAGCATAACCTGTTCGACCATGAAATGCAGGTCTAAAGGTGACAAAGCGCTGGTTACCTGTAAGGTCCATAGCAGACTTCATACAACCTTCAACAGCTCTTCCACCAGATGTAGTGAATACAACGCGCTTCTTGTGAGAACCAGGTGTGATTCCTGCGACTCGTTCAGCTAGGAGAGTCTGTGGAATAGCATCAAAGTCCATTCCAGGTAGCTCCTTGACTACATCGAGTATACTTGCTTCAAAATCAAGATACGGTTTATAGCGAAGACCAAAAGCACGAACTGCCACACCACCGGTTACATCGAGGTATTCAGTTCCTTCTATATCGAAGATTTGAACACCATCACCCTGAGTGTGGTCAATACAACCGTAAACATCTCTGTCTTGAGTTGTTAGTGCAAGTGCATCCGCACCCCGTTGTTTCCAATAGTCATTTGTCAGATCCTTTTGACTGATATCAAATCCCAGATCTTTGAGAATTTTGATGTGTTTTTCATCCATATCGATACTGTCCAGTGATTGACTTGATTTTTGGACAAGCTAGCACCATTATCTAATTATCGATGTGAGCCTGAATCGAAAGAAAGAGGAAGATGGAGAGATATTTCACTCCTCCATCAACAAAGAATTGATCTACTTACTCCAAAGCATGAGAATTCCAGCTAGTATGAGCATGGATCCAGCCAATGTGGGTAGAGTCATAATCCAAGAAAGAAAATCCAAATTCAATCCTGATACAATCAAAATAATGAAGAAGCCAAACAGAGCGAGTAAGGCTCCGGAACGTCTGACCTTCCATGTAACAAAGCCACTCGCATCAAAGGCAAGAACTACCATAATAATGACGGCTATGCCAAGAAAGAGCTCAACTATGTCAGGAATATTTATGCCAGCAACAATCCTATTTAGTGAATAGACTAACAAAACGATACCGCCTAACACGGTGTAACCCTGTGCGGCACCTTCAGCTTTACAACCCATTGATAAATTACCTCCGAGGGAATCGTTACGCGAACGACCCTAACTAGTTGAGGTTCAGTACACTTTCGTGTATTAAGTGTCGTGTCCAATTTGGTGTATACCCCCGCGTAATACATACCATTGTATTGTTCAGAGCGCATGTCCGTATGACGTCAAATAAGATTCCGGGGTGACCAAGACGAGATATCCTACCTACGAAGGCAACAAAGTTACCGAACGACCTGTAAGACTCGACAAGACTGAGGGGCATGTGATCATAGAAGGTCGTGCATATCCTGCAAGGGAGATTGTGGAAGCTCTAGCTCAAAGTGGATATACTGAGATTAGGTCCACGGGAGACTCTATCGTTCTTGGAACAAAAAGAATCACTCCAATCTTCAAATCTAGACAAGATAGAGCAATGGCTGCGCTATGTCATAGTAGTTTATCTTATTGTTGCCCACTCTCAAAGAGATGTGCTGAGAGGGATAGAGCACTGGAGATTATGGGCCTCACATCAGATGAGTATGAGAATCTGAAGAAAGATGCGCATTCGAAGTTTGTAGATTCTGCACGGGGAATGGGTGCAGACCCACAATGGACCAGTCAAGCATCTTCGGAAAGAGTTGCTAATAGACCGGCTGTGGACCCTGGATATGGTGGTGAAGATTATAGACGTGATTTCGAATCACTGGATGGATCACTGCAACCTACCAGAGACCGGTATCAGCGAAGCTCAGACCCCTGGCAAGACCCGCCTGAAGACAGACATTCCCATCAACATCGTGAACGAGAAACCAGAGATATCTATTCAGATATTCAAGGAGCAATACCAACAGAGGATGATACGAGCTGTAGTGTTTGCAATATTGAAAGAGATGAATCACTTGAAGGAATTGGCGCTCTCTTTTCACAAGGGGAATTGAGCCCATTCTTGGACGAGTCACGGGAAGAAAATAAAGATACTATCTTCTGTTTCTCATGTGGTAGAAATATCAAGGCAGGCAATAGAGTGTGCCCATTCTGTAGCGCCAGACAGTGAGATTAGTAATTTCCAATCGCACTTTCTCTTCTGCGGGAGTAATCTGAAGGATAGTGGAAAGTAGTAACAACTCTATCGATTCCTACGTCTTTTCCTAATGCCTTCAACTCTTGAAGCTGCTCAATAGTTGTAACACCCCAGCGGAAGAGTGATGCCCTTCCACCTCGTCGGGTGAATTCGTTCACAAAATAAAGTGACTCTACAAGATTATCGTATTCTGCACTACCCTTTGTGGGGATAACTGGAGACCATGGGTAGAGGTTGATCAACACATTCTTTGTGATCTCACCAATTCGTGCATAGTCATAACCATATTCGTTCTTTGCACCTTCTGAAAAGCCTGTTTCGGGGTCTAGTAATACCTCCACAGATAATTTGAGTGGAAGTTCTCTTCCCGTTGCATCATCAGATTCAGTAGCTGCTTCTTGGAGGTAAGTGAGTCCTTCGTGCACCTTGTCACTTCTCCACTGATGCCATTTCTCATGATGTTCGGGATTTTCTGTGATAAACTGGTATGTGAGGCGGTCAGGTTCTTGGTCAACGAGTAGTGCGAACTCCTTACGACAACGGTCACAAAAACAGAAATGGTCTCGAATGAAACCAGTTCCGAATAACAAGATTTCATCGATTGGGTATGAACCGATTTCCTTGACAATCTCTGCACCATATTGCCAGAACTCATTTCTGTTCGGACATATCTGATGCTCCATCTTGACTCCCTGATCATTCATTGTCTGATACTTTGGATCCCTAGCAAACCATCCATCAGTGTAAAAGTCAAGACCGACAACACCGTGAATTTCTAATGCATCGATTAGACGGACCCATTCTTCAAAGAATTCTACATGTTCCTCTGTAACTGGAGCTGTGCGACTTGGGTATAGTGTATAACCATCAGGTCCTTTCCCTACAATTCCCACATCCTCCATGTAGGAAGCGTAGGTCGAGATGAAGTCTTTCGCGGATGTGTCGATATCTTCGGGTTTGAACATTATCAACATCTTTTGCATGAAAAATTCCCGATAGTTCACTTTCATTTTGTAGTACCCCGTCGATTGTAAAGGAAGTCAGGCTCTCGGTCCCTTTCCGAGTATCAAGTCACGGCTATAAGAATTTCTTATTTGAACCCTTTTATGATATCGGTCTAGAAGAAGTCATCTAGAGTAGTAAAACCGAGAAATTCTTCAAAATCAAGTCCCACTGAGTCAAGAACTTGGTCAAATACACTCCTCAAGATATCTGTATACGAGTCTTTGTCAATCCAATATGAACGGTCCTTAGTTAGTTCAACAGGCATTACGCCACCTGTACCCTTTATACGTATGAATTCGATGATTGTCCCAGGAAGAACCTTACCCGGGTCTCCAGTTTCTTCAACTAGCATCTTTGCGGCTCGAACATGTGGTGTATCTGTTGGATATTCTGATAGTCTCTTGGTGAGCTGAATTCTGAAGGCTAGCTCCTCAGGGGAATATGGTTCAGCTTTTCCTTCAAGCCGGTCAATCACACAATTTACAATCTCACGGATTTCATCCTTTGCAGCTTCGAATCCATCTGGATTGTCTACACGACTCAAGACCTCTAGCATCTTTCGGAAGGCCTGCTGAGCATAATCAGGTGTATTTCTTTTCTTACCACTAAGTCCTTTGACTTCCACCTTACCATCTTTGAAAATACCAATGTAGTTCTTCTTTCGATCAGAAAGTGCTACGTACTTGTAGGTTTTCTCAACTTCAAGGTCTATTCCTAGGGCTTCAGTTGACCACTTCACCAGCTCTTCCTGTTGTTCTTTAGAGGGATTGTCCAAAAAGACCGAATCAGTGTCTCCGTAAAGAACACGAATCCCCATCTCCTCAGATTTTTCTTTTGTTCTAATAATTGCATCACGACCAAAAGCTGTCACACTTTCGGCAGCAGGCATACAGAACAACTCGAAGTGCTGCGCTCCTGTTACACCATAGGAAGCATTAATGAAAACTTTTAGCGCCTTTTCAACAACCGAGTACCAATTACGGGTTTCCTCAGGAAGTGACTTATCCTTTGCCTTTGGTTTGAACCAGTTCACACGAGTATCACGGAAGAAGCCGATAGTTTGACTAATCATACCCTTCCGTTTCTTGCAAATCCAGTGGTCGGTTTCAGGAACTTTGTTGTCAACGGCAGTTCTGCATTCGTCATGGGAACAATCTATGGTTTCATAGCTAATATTGTGCTCTTTCATTATAGTTGGATATAGACTGGCAAAGTCGAGAACTGTGGCATTGAAATGAACTCCAGCTACTGGCTCGATGACTATGGCTCCCTTGAATGCTTTACCACCAATCATAGCCTCGGTCTGTGCATCTGGTTGTTTCATTGTATCAATATCAACACGCCGAGGAATTAGTAATCCCTGAGAACGATGCTCCTGACGAAAGAGTGATTGAATCCAAGAAGAGATGTAGAATCGAGTGACCTCTTCCATTGACATCCTTGAGATACGCATGAGTAAGGCCATCAATCGCATTAACAATTTGTTCTCATATTCAGTGAACCGTAAAACAAGATTGGCATCCAGCCAACAGTAGTGTGCAAGCTCAAAGTAATTTAATGCAGATATGCTATCACTTAGGTCAAGCTTACCTACACCTAGGAGACCCTCTGCTATCGTGTTGAGATTCTCTCTCTGGTATTTTCCTGATAATGCATAGATTTTGATAGAAGGATTTCCAAAGAACTTGTACATATCAACATGAATACCACGTTTCAACTTGGCTTGTTCCCGTCGCGGATCTTGATTGCCCTTCATTACGATTGGACAGTATTTCTCAAGGTCAATCCTCAATCTCTTCGCACGGTTGTAGAGGTATTTCAAGTCAAAGGAATCACCAACGAAGGTGAGAACTAGCGGATAGGTGTCAATGACTCGAAATGCTTCAATTAGCATCTTGGCTTCATCTTCATAATACTTGATGTCAAGGTTCTCAGGATAGTCCTTACCTTTCTCACCTTCAGAGAGTTCCTTACGTTTTAAGACAAAACATGTTTCGTTCCCCTCATTATCAGACAATCCGATTGCGGTAACAGGATGTTGGGAAACCGATGCGTCTGGAATTCTGTTCAATACAGGAGTGTACACTTCAATGTCAACAGCTACCCGCTTGATATCAGGAACTTCTGTGAAGAACATCGGAGAATACGTTGAAATTATCGATTCAATACCCTCGTCCTCTGCAAATGTATCCTTGAACTCCTTCAGAGTATTGGCATCAATATCAGGTGGGCATGGAAGTAGATTACCTTTCTCAATCTTATACATCAGTCCTGGAACAAATTTAGTGTCGTAAGTGTAAGTTAGGTGATAGCGAATGTTCGCTTCCCAAGCATGACTGACTCCTTCATTATCCTTGAGAAGATTCCTCATAGCTGTAGCGCCTCCACCAATCGACAGTGGATTATCGCCAACAAGCTTGGTCATCGTTACAGGTTTATCGTGTAAGAGGTCATGAAGATGTGCAGTTTCGGTCCTGACAAATCCAGGATTTCTCTTGACCTTTGACTCCACCATCTGAGCAGGCCAATCAGTATAGAGGTAAGGTTTGTGACCGGTGTTATCTAACCAGAAGTAAATCTTCTTTGATTTTGGTTCGTAGAGTTTGAGAATGGCTTTGTTAAGTGGACCGGAGTAGTCTATTGACAGTAATATTGATGGAGGAAGATTATTTGGGGTTTCACGTTCGCCTACCGTTATGTCAGTAATCATTTCCTCTGGTTCTGGTGGGCTGGGTTCATTCTCTGTAGTATTATCCGAACTAGAAGGTGCTGATGATTTCTCTTCAGAACTTGGTTCCTGCGGTGGACTGTTTTGAGGTTCTGATTCAAGTTCTGGCTCTTCAGTTGAACCAAAATAATCCTCCAATGAGGATTGATTCTCATCATTTTGTTTGTCGTCCTTCACAGAAACCATCCACAAAATTATTGGAAGTTTTACCACTGATAAGCACTTCCCAATATCTTTCCGAGCTGCAAATCGAGTCCTTCATTAACCACGATACCTTTGGAAGAAAACATGGTTCGTACATTTGTAACCTCAAATACAGGAAGAGTCATTGTAGTTCGTTTGGAACCCGGCGAGGATATCATCAAATCGATTGAAGGTATTGTAGCAGAAAACAAGCTTCTTTCGGGTCATCTTAGCCTCATAGGTGCGGTATCCAAAGTTCATCTAGGTTATTTCGATCTGCATGAGAAAGTCTACAAGGATTTCACAATTGATGAAGACCTTGAGATTGTTTCATGTGTAGGAAATATCTCTCGACTCAATGATGGCTACGTTGTTCATGCACATGTTGTTGCATCTGACGTTAATGGAAAATGCTATGCAGGTCATCTCATGGAGGGTTGTGAAGTTTCAGTCACGATTGAGATTGTAATAACAGAATTCACTGAAATGACGCGAGCTCGCGATGAGATAACTGGGTTAAACCTCTTGGATCTCTAGATGGCAGTTCTAATCTTTTTAGAAATTTCATCCAATTCTGCTCGATCTGCCATGGATTCTCGATAGTCGGGTGGAAATCTGAATCCAAAGTTTGCGCCCTTACTACGAGGAATCGCATGAAAGTGTAGATGAGGAACTTCTTGTCCAGCTCCAGCACCATTGGCAACAACGGTCATTACTCCCTCTTCACCAGTAGCAATCTTGACTCCCCGGGTCAAGTCGATGGGTCTTCGTGCCATATGAGCTACAACATCAGGATCCACATCAAATAGGTT
>JAEOSL010000188.1 GCA_016840385.1 Candidatus Thorarchaeota archaeon
CCATCATTTCTCTTTATTACAAAGAGCTCTACAACATCAAAACTAACAGAATGGAAACCACCTTTCTTCTTGGGGGTGATTACTTCCTTACCCACTAAGGTACCCTTCACTTGTTCATTGACACCAAAATCCTGTTTATTGATTCGAAGGAATTTCAAATCTAGAGTTGCATCATAAGAACAGTAGAAATCGTATTTGATTGCGGGTTTACTGACCTTAACAGCACTTGGGCTTACTCCCAAAATCTCTGCTCCATCAGAACCTGCAACCTTTGCGGCTTTCTGTGGTTTGACCTTAGTTCTGAAGTAGTAGAGTTTCTTTTTCTTACTATCAATCTTCAGTTTTGCATGAGCTCCTTTCACCTTGAACATAGCAGGTGATAGGGATGGTTTGGACTTCTTCTTCTTCTTGGCCATAATGCCATCTCCAATTAGACAACTGCAATTCGAGTATAAGTTCTCTTTGGCCGCAATGATTTAGTCTACTTGTGGGAGAATGACACCTTTATGGGATCACCATCTTCATAAATTCTAGCAAATCCAACTCTTTCAAACTGTAGAAAGGTTCCAGCTGACATCGATGCAAGGGAAGGTTCTGCAAGTCCCATCACTTTTGAGCCATCTATCAAGGTAAGTTCAACTGGAACAGATCCCTTCTTTGGAATCCAGTGGATGATTGGACCATTAACTTTCCTAACTTCATTAACATCAATACTGTGCATCTTTGCTATGGGAGATTTCTTCTTCTCAATTGTAAAGTTGGCTAAATCCTTCAACCGAAATAGACTTCCTGATTTCAATCGTTCCAAATCTGTGGGCTGGATGCCAATCTCCAATTTACCATCATCATAGAGTAAAGGTATCTTTCGTACTCCTCGCTCTTCAAAATCTGGATGGACCGGGACCTCAGCAACTTCTAATTCTAGTCCTGTGACTTGGAGCCACACGGGGTCTTGAATGAAGAAGGCTCGTGGAGCTTCTTGGTCGCGAAGTTTCCGATTTTCTGAATAGACAGACTTCATTGAGATTGAAATGTCAACTAGACTGAGACCCAAATCAATCATTGCCTTTCTAACTGCATCAGGGTCAATACCACGCTTCTGAAGTGATTGTAAACTCCACGTACGAGGATCATCCCAACCTGAATAAGTACCATCGCGGACTTCCTTGCTTGATTTACTCTTACTAAGAGTGGCATCTTGGAACTTTAATCGACCATAGTACATCAACTCAGGATGTGGCCAGTCATAGATACTCCAGATATGTTGCTCAATCTTACCCTCTTTCACAAGGTCTTTGCCGCGGATAATATGTGAAATTCCAAGTTCGTGATCATCAATTCCCCACGAGTATTCCAATAATGGCCAAACACGATACTTTGACCCCACTCTAGGGTGATCGGTTTCAGAAATTCGCAGTATGACATGGTCTCGCATAGCTGGATCAGGATCATCCATTCCAGTTTTCAGACGCACTGCTGCCTTCTTTTCTTCGAAGGTTCCATCTAACATTTTCTCCCAGAGGTCGAGATTAGTTGAAACGTCAAGGCTTCTGCAAGCACAAGGAATTCCCTTTACCTTATGCTCATTTCTCCAGACTCCAGCATCACAATCACAAACGTAGGCTTCACCTTTCTTAATCAGGTCTACTGCATACTTGTAAAACAAGTCCAGTCTATCTGATTTGTAGACAGTCTTGTGATACTTGACACCAAGGTAGTCAAGACTCTCGGGAATAAGATCAAAGGCTTCTGGCTCAACTATCTTCTCAGCGGAACCGATGGTGTCATCGAAGACAAGAATAAGCTCACCATCATATCTCTTGACATAGTAATCATTGAGAACTACCATTCGAGCATTACCGATATGTAATGGCCCAGATGGGAAAGGTGCGAGTCTCATTACTACTTTATCCCACTTGTCCATATTGGGTAGTTCAGAGAGTTCCTTCTTTCCATCAACTTCGACTACATCAGGTTGTTCAAGTAATTCTGGAGCAATTTTCTTTAACTCTGAGATCTGATCATCTAGTGACATCTTTTCGATTTCAGTGACGAGCTTTTGAACAATATCCTTGACTTCACCAGCACGGGACCGAAGCTCGGCTCGGGATCCAAGAAGTGCACCCATAACTGATTTCACATCAGGCTTGCCTTCGTACTTGACAGCATTGTCCAGTACAACTTTCCGGATTTCAATCTCAAGATTATCCAAATTGAACAACTCAGGTTAGAATTGATATATTGTGTTTTAACTGTGACTAGAAAGGGATTATTTAATAAATGAAAAATGGTACCTGACGGAGACGCTTATTTGGACATTTTTCGAATTTACTATTGTAAAAAGTGCTCTTGGGTGCAAAATCGTGTCAGAATTGAAATGTTGCAAACGATGTACGGCATTCGCAACTTGCGATCACAAGGCAGAATGCTGCTTAGAATGCGAATTCTTTGATCCAGTGGACATGTTATGCATGGCTCCTCCTGAAAAGAAGACCGAAAAAATAGAGCCAATAGAAGAGGAGAAGGAAATCGACCCCGCTACATTCCTTTTCGAAGATGATGATGAAGAAGAGGATCTGAGTGATCTTCCTCCTGAACGTGATGCGGATAAAAAGCCCTTTGACCCTGCGAATGATGATGATTGGTAAGCAGTATTTCCTGAGCTAATTGAAGATGTTGTAGAAATACAAACCAAAGAGCGCAACTGCAATTATCACTAAGAGTGTTGCATTACCAATCAACCATTGTCGAGCATATTTTTTACTAACCTTGATTGGACCCAGAGGTTTCAAACCAGTAGGTGCCTTCTGATTCGGATCTACGGCAGTCCAGAGTATCTCTAGTGGGATTTGATGAGGACTCTACTAGTCATCCGGCCCTTGAACATCGATGAAGATACTGTTATCCATAATATCTGATACACTCATCTTGTTCAAGCTTGTATCATCTATAGTGAACTTGGCGAAAACGAAATCTCCTTCTTGAAAACCAAGTAACAAACGACTGTTATCTCCATCAATCAGAATCTTTCCATCGCTTATAGGATGAAGTTTGTCTATCTTGCGCAGGTCTACGTGTTCCCTTCCGAAGTATCTATCGAAGTCAGAGATATCCGACGTGTCTTGTTTCTGTCCTCGATTCTCTTGAATGGTCTTAATTCTAATAATCACTTCGTTATCTGTGTAACCCTCTACAATGGACGATACGCTCATCTTATTCAACTTGGTGTCTTCTATAGTGAACTTGATGGAATGAAAATCGCAATGATAATAGACGAATTCCAATAGACAGTTATTACAAACAACCGATAGTCTTCCTTCGTAGTTCAGGCTAATTGATTTTACCGCACTCAAGTCGATTTCTTTTGATTTTTTATCATTTCGAAGCATCCGATCAACTCATACATTCAATCAGAGGTGGTGTTTCCTTTGAACTACGCAAGTAGAGTGGCTGATATGTGGTCACCATACACAGTATCGATGTCAAGCAGTGGCTTGGTCGGACTCTCTGCTGTCCGATAGTATCTAACAGGCGGAGTAACTGTTTCCTTCCACATGGTCCATCCCGTTGCTGAGATGCTCATGCTCTCTGACCTGAACTCCGCATAACCGTCCATGCCATCGGGTAGGTCGATGTACATGTTGACCGTAAGCTCATCAGCTCCAATGTTCACCATTTCCAGTCCGCCCTGTGAGTAATCAACATTCTCAGTGAAGACGAGGTTAAGACTCCCAGGGAAGAGGTAGCCGAACTCCTCACCCCCAAGGGTGGCATTATTGTCGAATACGATGTTGCCAGTGACGTTCCTTGAATCGCTGCCACCACCAAGGATGATTGCGTAAGAATGTCCTGTGCCGAGAGTGATGTTCATATATC
>JAEOSL010000189.1 GCA_016840385.1 Candidatus Thorarchaeota archaeon
GCATGGATTTTCAATCATCAAGGACATGAATAGCGGTCTCATTGATTTCATGGAACGAAAAAGATACGAATCACTTGATTCGATGGTTGGTAAGGCGTTACCGAAAATCACGAGTTGGACTGCATTAACCAAGCTTCCACCTGTGGTTGCAAAAATTGACCCAGAAAAATGCACAGGATGTAAAGAATGTGTAATTGCGTGTGCTGATGGTGGATTTGTAGCGATTCAAATGAGGGACAAAGTAGCCCTTGTCAAAAATGACAAGTGTGATGGCTGCGGTCTCTGTGCAGTTGTGTGTGATTTCGATGCCGTACAATTTGTCCATACTGAGTAAGAAGCTAACCTAACAGAAGAATCAAATAGATGTCTAGCTGATTATTGATTTCCGAACTGGAAGTGACCATCTTGACAGTGGAAGTTGTAAAGAACTATATCAATGGAAAATGGGTTGAATCAAAGGCAAAAGAAACACGTGATGTCTTCAATCCAGCAACAGGTGAAATAATTGCAAAAACTCCAATGAGTACAAGGGAAGAAACCCTTGAAGCAATCCAAGCAGCAAAAGCTGCTTTCGACCGTTGGAGATCAACTCCAGCTTTGACTAGAGTTAGGCATCTCAATAGAATTAGAGATGCATTCGAAGAGAATTTTGAAGATCTAGTAAAGACCCTAACAATGGAACAAGGTAAAGCAATCGATGAATCCCGGGGCGAATACAGACGAACAATAGAAAATCTAGAATGTGCAACAAGTGTTCCTTCACTTCAGATGGGTTACAATGCTGAAGATATTGCTGCAGGAATAGATGAGATGGTCATCAAACAACCACTGGGGGTCTTCTTCTGCGTTGCTCCATTCAACTTCCCAGGAATGGTTCCAACATGGTTCTGGCCATTTGCAATTGGTGTTGGAAATACCTACATTGTGAAACCTTCAGAACAAGTTCCAATGAGCCAGGTGAAACAATTCGAAATCATTCATGAGATTGGGCTACCTCGTGGTGTGCTGAACATGGTCCATGGAGGACCAGAGGCTGTCAATACACTAATCGAGAGTCCAGACACTGTAGGAATGTCCTTCGTAGGTTCTTCACACGTTGGAAAATTACTATACAAGAAAACTGGAGAATATGGAAAGAGAGCCCAAGTTCAGGGTGGTGCAAAGAATTTCCTAACAATCATGCCAGACGCAGATCTTGAGAGAACTGTACCTGCCCTGATTACATCATTTTATGGATGTGCGGGTCAAAGATGTCTAGCAGGTGGAGTATTACTTGCAGTTGGAGATGTCTATGAACCATTGAAGAAGATGGTAGTGGAGGCTGCTAAGAAGTACACTACAGGTAATGGTCTCGAAGAGGGAATTCAGATGGGACCACTAGCCTCAAAGAAGGGAATGGAAAATGTTCTGAAATTCATCCAAAGCGGTATTGATGAAGGTGCAGATCTTCTGCTTGATGGGCGAGGTGTTGAAGTCCCAGGTCATTCTAATGGATACTTCATTGGACCAACCATCTTTGACAAGGTAACACATGATATGACCATTGCAAAGGAGGAAATCTTTGGACCTGTCATTCCTATCATACAGGTGAAAGACCTTGATGAAGCAATTGATATCATTCATGCAAATCCCTACGGAAATGCATCATCTGTGTTCACTTCAAGTGGAAAAACTGCCAGAGACTATCAATATCGAGTGAAAGCAGGAAATATTGGTATCAATATTGGAGTTGTCGCTCCTATTGCCACATTCCCATTCTCAGGTATGAAGGACTCATTCCTAGGAGACCTGCATGGACAGGGAAGAGATGCTGTCGAATTCTTCACAGAGAATAAGGTAGTAATCACACGATGGTTCTAGATGTTTGCTGGTGATATCATTGGATCTAGGTACATTTGGAGCAATTATGAAATTCGCTTTAGAAATTGAGGGTAAAGTCGGTGACTTCTACAAAGAAGTAAGTGAACATGCCAAAGATGATGCGCTTGTGGGATTACTGGGAGAATTAATCACTAGGGGACAGAAAAGGATCAAGACCTTGGAGCGAGTTCGCAGGGAAAATGTAACTGAAATGATACTTGAGCCAATTGAAGGACTTGATTCTGATTCTTTTGGAATCGAAACGGTAGTTTCACGAGATACTGATGATGCAACTATCAAAACCATGGCATCTATCATAGAAACGACTCTTCAAGAATTCTATACTGCTGCTGCAAGAAAGATAGACTTCCTTCCTGAAGCAGAATATGCATTTGAGCTACTTGCTGAAAAGAATGAAGAGACCGTCAAGCTGCTATCGAATTGAATTCAGCTATAATCGTGACTGTGGATAAACGATATGCCCATCCTTGAAGACAATAAGTTCACCTTCAGTGAATTCCGTCCATTCCCCACTTGTCAAAATTCTTGTGGAGATGAGATAGCCAGATTGATCGAGCGCAGATGGAATCTCACTTCGCAATTCTACATTTCCTAATCTATCTTCATGGGAAATTAGTTCTACACTACCGAATGGAGCTATGTGTTTCGTATAGCGTAACCCGTTATTGTGGTCATTCTCATCAGAATAACAGAAGAGGTAGGAACCATCCGAGAAGATACAATTCAGAGTATTTTTGCCATCATTGATTTCTCGTAGATTGCCTTCAATGGTTTCAAAGTCGGAATCTGTCCATGTTGTTGTTTTACGGGCAGATAGAACATCCAAAATATGGCAAAATGCCTTTTCAGAATCAGTTTCTCCAAGTGGGTTGAATTTCTCAAATCGAAGTTTATCAAGTTGTGTTAACGTTCCATTATGAGCAAAAGCAAATTCGCTATCTATGAAATCCGTTTGTAAACGACGATAGAAAGGGTGAGTATTGAGATAACTAGGAATCCCTCTTGTCGATCGTCTAACATGAGAGATGATTGTCTTAGAGTGGGTATATCTTTCCATGAAATCATAGAGACTACTATTGTTTGCAGAGTTGGGTTCCTTGATAATTTGCAATCTATCATCTTTGTAAAATGCTAGTCCCCAACCATCCGGATTCGCTTCCCCTCTCTGTTGGAATATATCAAGAGATATCTTTGCGATGATTGGAACATTAAAAGAGAGTCCTAGTAAATCACACATAGATTAGTTCCTCGAATGATTTGAGTTACTATCTGCATGTAAATACTCCCTCAACTCATCATCATCAGGAAATTTCTCTAGATGATCTTCGAGAGCCTTTTCCCACCATGACTTTGGTTTTTCATCAGTTTTCCATGGAGTGGTGAGTTCAGGTTGAGGAAATATCCAAAGTATCAGGACTGCTACAATTGATTGGAAAGGTAAAGGAAACACGAAGAAAGAAGTGGAAAAGAATATTGAGAAGATTAATGTCGGTAATCCTGTATACAGAAATATTCCATCTCCAGCAAAGGATGCAATGAGTGCACGTTTCCTTGTTGTCTTCCCGTTATAGTATAGATAAATCATAGAAGCTGGTACCATCCGTATAAACAAGAAAGGAAGCATAGAAAACAAAGCGTACGGAGGAATTAATGAAAAACCATAGGGTTCAACCATAGCGGTTGATTGATTGTACATCCAAAACGTCGACATGATAGCAAACTCGATTCCTCTTCCAAGAAAGAATGACATCATCATAAAGGGAGCAAGCACTCCTAGTAGTAGGACAACTACTGCAATCCGTATGGATTTTTCATGTCCCTTAGAAATTTGTGATTCTGGAACATTATCTCTATCGAAATCTCCCATCGTACCTACCCAAGATAAATTCGTTAATAACGATAATGAATCGTTTCATTGATGTACAAATGCACTATCACAACACATCATCGTCATCAGTAGGTTTCTTTTTCGGAGGAGA
>JAEOSL010000190.1 GCA_016840385.1 Candidatus Thorarchaeota archaeon
CCATGTGTCCCTTCTGAATACCTTCAGATGCAAGGGCTCTCAGTGCCGCCAAGTTCTGTGCTAAACCAACGCTCGCTATGACGTGTGCCAACTCAATAGCTTTCTTCACCCCGAGAATCTTAACACAAGCTCTTGCAACGGGGTGAACCTTTGTTGCACCACCTACTAGACCTACGGCCATTGGAATTTCGATAGAACCAACAAGATTGCCATCTGGGTCCTTCTCATACTTGGTGAGTGAGCTGTAACCATCTACTGCTGCATAACTGTGCGCACCAGCTTCAATGGCTCTGAAGTCATTACCAGTTGCAACTACGACTGCGTCAATTCCGTTCATGATGCCCTTGTTGTGTGTGGCACATCTGTACGGGTCTGCTTCAGCAAAGGCCCAAGCTGCAACAATATCTTGAACTACTTCTTCGCCACCAAGTAATTCCTTGTCAAAAGTTGCTCGAACACGAACCAATCTGAATTCTGCAAGATTGGAGAGGATTCTCAGGATTACTCTCCCTCCAGTAATCTTCTCGATACGTGGTGCCAGAGCTTCAGCCATGGTGTTGACTGCATTCGCACCCATAGCATCTCCACAATCAACAATCAACTCACAGATGAGCATCGGTCCTACTTTCGAATCGATTATACGTACTCTGATATCTCGTGCTCCACCGCCAAATTTAACGAGAATTGGGTCCTGTGCATCAGCAAGTTCCAGAAGTTCATCTTTCACTTCAAGGATCTTGTCTTTTGCTGCGTAGGGTGTTGGAACTTCAACGGTCTGTATCTGAGCAATCATTCGTGGACCTGTATCAGTTGCTGTGAATCCTCCAAGGTCTCTTGCCATTCGTGCTGCATTGCTTGCTGCTGCAACAACTGATGGTTCTTCGATTGCCATAGGAATAAGATAGTCCTGTCCGTTAACTTTGAAGTTGGTTGCGATTCCCAACGGGAGTGTCATCGCTCCTACGACATTCTCAATCATATGGTCCAAGACTTCCAGGTCAACCTTACCTGGATCAACCAGTGGTCCAAGATCTTCTTCACCGAGACCTGTGACTTCCATGAGTTTCTTCACACGTTCCTCGCGTGATAGCTTATAAAATCCGGAAACTTTAGAATCATCAACCATTCTGAAACCTCCACAGCAATGCTACAATGAACCTGTGATTCCATAAAAGAATGTCCCTAGCACAGTTTATCTTGTTTCAAAATCCTTGTTAAGCTATGTCAGTAGCCACAGGAAGGAGCGTGGGCATGTGTCTTGCGTTCATGTTTGGATTAATGGCACTCTTCATGGGACTCATGTTCACTTTCATATTTCCCAATTTTGATCCGATCTTTGAGATTGTTTCCGCAGTAACTCTCTATGGTGGTATATTGCTTGTAATCTTGGGTATTGCATTACTTCCAGGTGTACGAAGAACCAATGCAATAACTAGAAGTATTCTTGAGATAGCCGCAGTCAGAAAAGAAGTGACTATCTCAGAGATAAGTCAAGAAACAGGTCTTGATAGGGAATACGTGCGTGAAACTATTACTAAATACTTGATGAGCGGTTACCTATTTGGGTATATTGAAGGAGACCTCTTCGTTCGTGATACAGCAGGACGCCCTCGCTTTCCTCATCGGCAGCGGGGTCTATTCGAAGCTGGTGAATGATTAACCCTTCAACCATAGGGTTTATTTCACAAGTCCTTGACGATGCTAACTAGTTGAGCATCATGAGTTCAGAGCGAGACTTTAGCGATATCATCACTGGCTTAGCCAAGAAACGTGGTTTCTTCTGGGGACCTAGTCCTGAGATTTATGGAGGTAGCGCTGGATTCTATGATCTGGGACCTTTAGGCAAGCTCTTGAAGAATCGACTTGAGAATGCTATTCGGACATCCTTCGTCAGAGCAAACTTCTGGGAAGTTGAATGTCCAACGGTTTCACCAGAAGCAGTCTGGAAAGCTTCAGGTCACCTTGATGGTTTTATTGACCCTGTCACAAAATGCACAAAGTGTGAGCAGATATATCGGGCAGATAACCTCATTGAAGAACAAGCACCTGATACACAGATTGCAGGCAAGTCGGTAGACGAATTGACTGAGATAATCAAGGAACTCGGTATTGTCTGTGCTTCATGCAAAAGCCCACTTGGTCCTGTAGACTCTTACAATTTAATGATGAAGACAAGGCTGGGTCTTGATCAAGATGCTTACTTGCGACCTGAAACTGCTACTTCGACATACCTTCTGTTCAGACGGTTTCTTACGTTCTTCAGAGACAAACTTCCTATGTCTGTCTTTCAAATTGGTAAAGCCTATCGTAATGAGATTTCACCACGACAAGGAATGTTGCGTTTACGTGAGTTCACACAAACCGAGGGTCAGATATTCATCCTAGAAGAAGATGAGATGAATTGGCCACGATTTGACGAAATCAAAGATGAAGAACTCCCTCTACTCTCTCTTCAGATTCAAGAGAAAGGAAAGGACACTCCTGTCAAGATGAAGATGTCTGACGCTCTAAAGAAAGGTCACTTCCAGAAACCCGCATATGCATGGTGTGTCTATCTTGCTTACTCCATCTTCAGAAACATGGGCTTCTCTGAGGATAAGATGCGGCTTCGTCAGCACCTCCAGACTGAACGTGCCCACTACGCTCAGGATGCTTGGGACATAGAGATTCACACAGACAGTTTCGGTTGGGTCGAATGCTGCGGAGTTCACGACCGAGGTGACTATGACTTGACTCGTCATCAGGAGTTCTCGAAAGAGAAGTTGCATGTTAAAGTGAACAAGCAACCAGTAGTTCCAACTGTGCTTGAGATTGCCTTTGGAGTTGAGAGACCTCTCTTCTGCCTGATTGACAATTCATTCCAACCTGAGAGTGAAGCGCGTGATACTGACTGGCTCAAGTTTCCGCCTGAGGTTGCTCCTATTCAGATTGCTGTATTTCCATTGATGGGCAAACCTGAACTCAAAGAACCTGCACAGGGAATCTACACTGATATCATGGATGCCGGATTCATTGCACAGTTCGATGTTGGTGGTTCCATTGGTAAGCGGTATCGAAGACAGGATGAAGTCGGTACTCCATTTTGTGTAACTATCGATTACACCACTCTTGAGGATGGAACAGTCACTATTCGAGACCGTGATTCAATGGAACAAGTAAGAATTCACAAAGATAACCTCATCACAACAATGAAAGATCTTGTTAAGGGGTCAATCCAATTCGATTCTATGAAATGAGTGAACTGATGTTAGTCATGTGGATTCAACAACAATCTCAATCATGTTTAGAATATGATGTCCTTATGCATTGTGACTCTACCTTTGATAATCGGTACACCTTCTTCGATACAGTGCTTGCATCTCCCTTCAGCTCTAGTTCTATCACCACCAAAGCTACCATCTTCTTTCACAACCCTGTGACAGGCAACAACTGGAAAGAGCGGATTCTTGTGTAAGGAATTTGCTACAGCTCGGTATGCCTTTGGACTACCTATCATCTTTGCAACTCTCCCATAAGTACTAACTTTTCCTTTTGGAATCTTGAAAGTAGCTGCATAGACTCTGCTGTCGAATTCAGTATATCCCTTGATCTCTAAGGTTGCACGTACAACATCTTCCTCTGTCTTGATTTTGCTGAGGTCCATATGTAATTTCTCCTGTGATTATTCTTTCATTTTCTGAATATGGCTCTTTCACTCATAGCAGTTGAGTGAATATTGGGAAAGAGAGATAAGGCCGGTGGTCTATCTATGATTCCGAGAGGGTGATTGATGAGCGAAACAGATGAACGCCTCACGATTAAGAGCATCCTGGTTGCCGTGGATGGCTCAGCACATTCAGAGAAAGCAATAGAATA
>JAEOSL010000191.1 GCA_016840385.1 Candidatus Thorarchaeota archaeon
GATTGCAATTAACACTTCCAATCTGAATTCTCAACTGTATACATTCACCATTAATGCAACCAAGTATCTCCATCAAAGTCAGTCTATATCTGTAGATGTACTCCTGGCAGCATCGCCCATTCACATCGAACTATCATTTTATCCTGCTGCTCCAGTTTGGGGAGATATTGTTGAATTCCAAGCAAATGTGACTGATGCACAGACTGGACTACCAATTATTGGCGCATTTGTTAATTTCACCATAGCAGATACTTGGATTCAGATGCTATCAGTTGCAGATGGTTTGTACAATTGTACCTTTGATACATTAACCATTGTAGCTGGAGAGTACACTATCAGTATTGAATCAAGTCTACTTAATCATGAAACTCGAATTAGAGATTTCTATATTAGAATCGACAAGATACCTGCAAAGATTTCAGCAGCACTTCTTCCTCAGACTGCTGTCAATGGTGAACTTATTAAAATTGAAGTCGATTATCTCATCTTTGCAAGTAGCTTGCCAATCGAGGAAATAGGTTTCATCACCTACAATTGGATTGGAGGTTCGGGACAAATCAGTTGGTCAATATCAGATGGAAAATATGTGACCGAGTTCATTGTATCCGGAGCTTCTGTAGGAAGTCACCAAATTCTCATACAAGCATCTTCTGCAAATTATAAGAGTGTACTAACTCTACTTACAATAGAAATTACAGAAGTGATATCACAGCTTGTACCAATCAGTGAAAGTCTAGTAACCGTTAACTTCTATGATTTAGCTAATGTCACTGTATATCTTAACAACACTGATCTGAATCAGCCAATTGCTGGTGCAGCCCTTACTTACGGAATTGGATCAATAATTGGTAATCTTAATGAGAGTTTTATGCCAGGGTACTACTTTGCTCTTGTTAATACTTCATTATTGAGTGTGCAAGAGTGGACAATGACCATATCCAGTTCTATTGCTGGTTTCACACCATCATCAATTCAATTCACAATCGATGTTGAGCAAATAGAAACAGATGTTTCGATTTCAACTCCAGGTACAATCTCTGTCTATTATGGTGAGAATGTTACAATCCATTTCTTCTTCTTTGATACACACTCAAGTGCAGGAATTCCTGGAGCGATTACAAACTTCACACTTGAACACATCAAAGACTCACTCATAGATTATATGAACGGAAGTTATTCTTTCACACTAAACTCTGCACTGGTCGTGGCAGGTAGTTTACCTCATGATATTTCTGTGACATTTAGAAAAGAGAATTACGATTTTGCTTACAGTCTTGTTAAACTCCTTGTTGTCCCAATTCCAACTGAAGTTGTTGGAAATCGAGTTTGTGAATTCCCAGTATATGATGATTATTCAATGCTATTTGGATTCTGGGATGAATTGAATGAGATATGGATTACTGATGGAATCGCTACAGCTGTCTGGGAGTTTGGCACAATTCAACTTGTGAATATACACAATGGTTCCTATCTGCTTGGACCTGATCAGGTAAATCTTACTGATCCACTGCAGGACAGGTCTTCACCATATCGATTCCGAGTTTCGATTTCGCGGACCAATTATTCACGAGTGGAAGCTGAAGTGTTTATGACGATAAGGGAAATCGCTACTCAGGTGATATACTCTGAACCAGAACCTCCAATTCACGTTGGAGAGATATTCTATATCGATGTTACTTTCCTAGATCTGGATCACTCATTGGTTGTTAGCGATTTTACGATTTCCATAATAACGCACAGCAGTATTGATGATGGTCTTATCAGAGATGTAGATTATGAGATGATTCATGAAAATGGGACCTATACACTTGCCTTCAATGCACCTAACTTAGCTTATTACAGTCTAAGGATTGAATTAAGTAAGGATGACTATCAATTAGCTTTTGCTGAATTTGATATCTATTCTGAATTCAGTGCAGAACAGGAAGCAATGGTAATTGTCTTCGAGTATGGAACTATAGGTCTCGTTCTTCTTTCAGCACTCGCCGCTGTCTATCTAAAAGTTCTCTCTGTACCCAAGCTTCTGAGAATACTCAGAGGAATGGTAAAATCACTAGGAAAGGGTAAGATTCCAGAACCCGCTAATGTACTCCTTAGGCGTGAAATGCTATTCACAATGATGAATGAGGATTTGAAACCGCTAGGAGTTGAGAAGACAATTGATGATGTATCACCCTCTACGGTTGATGTAATTGCTATGGACTTTGAAGACCTCTTGACAGAGCTAGCTCAAGTGATTGGTCTTGCGGAAGCGGATATCAATACACTGCGTCAAGACCTAGATAGGATGAAGCCAAGCGAGAGAGCAGGATTCCTCAGCGAGGTCTTGAAACAGGAGCGCTCACGACGTGCAAAAGAACTTGCAGAAGCTGAAAAAGATGCTGAGATTGAGGAAGTTGAAGTTGAGAAGCTCTCCGAGGAAGAGCTTGAAGATATCAGGGACCGACTTCTCAAAATGGGAATTGAAGAAACTGAAGTTGAGATAATGATTGAGCAAGCAAAACAACTCTCGAAATCAGAAATTGAATCTCTATTGGAAGAAATTGGAGGTGCTGACTAATGAAACGCAAATCCAAACTGATTCTTCTTGCATTTGTTGCAGCGGTTATGTTGAGCCCATTATTCATTTCATCTGATATAATGAATATGACTAACTCTTCCAGAACTTTACCGAATAATGATTCTGCAAATGGAGAACCGCAATTAATAGAACTTGATAATGGGGAAATAATTGAGGTTGCTCCAGATGAAGAGTTACACACGTTCTCATTATCAGACCAAGGATATTCTGATTGGAGCTCTTTGAGTTCACCACTGATAGGTTCAGAATATGGTAGTAGTACAAATCTGATTGAGGACTTGCAGATGGAATATCTCCCTGGCAGCAGCACTACACAAGCAACAGCCGAGATTCCCATAGGCGATGGTTGGGAAGCTTATCAAACTGAGGTTGATGTCACAAGTCTTACTGAAAACAGAACTTGGGTCCAAAATCCCGGATTCCAAGATAATATCTCACCTTGGACAATAACCCCATATAATGTTTCAACTAAAAGTATAGCTAACGGATCGTGGGTTGAGGACGGACATGGTCTGGGTGATGATTGTGTCGAACTGGGAATGGATTCTACGCATTCAAATTGGCCTTACTGGTATGATCTGAATCAAAAAGCATGGGTTCGACAAACGTTTTCCGTTGACAGAGGAGATATTGTTTGGGCTGGATTCAATCTTGATTATTGGGCAGAAACCCAAGATGATGAATTTTACAATATGACCGGGTCATTTCAATTATACCTAGAAATCAATGGTACTTGTGTATGGCGTAAAGTTTTTGAAACAATTGAATCAGAGAGAACTTGGTATAATACTGGTCTTATGTCATTTGACCCTTCATTCTTGTCATCTCCAAATATTGCAAATATAACTGCTGAACTAGGTCTTTGGAGTGTTGCACTTGATAGATACAATCCGGATCCTAAACCCCGTGCACGATATGACAATGTTGAGATTTACTTCAAAACAAAAGTGTATCCAAGTGAGATTAACTTACAGATGGATGGATTTGATTTCAGTGATGACCCATCAAGAGGTGTATGTTCGATATCCGAAACACCATCTACACCGTGGACTACGAATCCAGTTCCTCTGAACTTCTCTTGGACTCCAATTCCATCAACTCCTATTCCAGATGCAGAAATACATGTTGATTTCGATGTAACTGTTAAAATGTATACCCGACACCACAATGTTCTATCTCATTATGAAATCAATCCTTCAGTATTAGGTGAGAGATTTGTTATCTACAATGGCACTCAAGCTAATTTCACATCATACTTTAGAGCGGATATT
>JAEOSL010000106.1 GCA_016840385.1 Candidatus Thorarchaeota archaeon
TACTTTCTCATATCGTGAGAAACCTCAAACTATCATCAGGCTGCTTTGTCCCTTCATTGCGAACGGAGACAGGTGGTAAAACTGATGTAGGGAGGCATGAATGCATGAGAGAACACATTAGTGTAGTTAATGCTAGAACGAATAATCTAAAGAACGTGTCAGTGGACATCCCCCGAGACAAGCTCACTGTTATTACAGGAGTGTCGGGCTCTGGGAAAACTTCGCTAGCCTTTGACGTTATTTTTTCAGAAGGTCAACGCAAGTTCTTCGAATCTATGTCAGCAACTTCTCGAACAATGCTACCGATGCTAGAACGAGCAGATGTTGATTCAATACTTGGACTCTCACCAGTCGTTGCTATACAGCAGAGGACTGGAACGCAGAACCCAAGATCATCAGTTGGGAGTATGACGGATATCTCGAGCTACTTGAGAATACTCTTCTCAGTACTTGGACAGGCTCATTGCCCCTACTGTAACAAGAAGATCCAGACACGCAACGCAAACCAAATTGTTGATCACCTCATGACACTTCCCGAAGGGACCAGTGTCGAGATACTTGCTCCTGTGAACAAGTTCTATGATGAGGACTATCCTTACCTGTTCGATGATATACGACAGAAAGGGTACAAGAGAATCAGAGTCGATGATGAACCCCACACGGTCAGCGAAGACCTAGAACTCGATGAGGAGAAAGACTATCGCATCGAAGTAGTTGTGGATAGAATCATCATCAAGAAAGACCTGTATCATCAGTTTGCACTATCAATAGAGAACGCAAAGGAAGTTGGAAGCGGCTTCATCAGGTTCGAGGTCTCTGACAAAGTACCTGTAGATATTCGACAGAAGTTCTACAAGTCCTTCGGATGTAAGGACCATCATATCCTGATGCACACACTTCTCCCAGGAGCCTTCTCAGCAAACCTGCCTGACAATGCATGTCCTACATGTCTAGGTGTAGGGATGTTGATGAAGGCAGATGCTCGCTTGTTGATCGTAAACCCGGAGAAGATCATAGCGAAGGGAGCAGTGCAATGGTATCCAAAGTATTGGATGTATAGTTTGAGTCAGCACTTAGGATTCGACTTGGATACTCCTTTCGGAGAGCTTCCTCAAGAAATACAGGACCAGTTCTTCCATGGAGTCGAGGAAGAGTTTATTCTACAGGAGCCCCCAGACTGGCCGAACAAGTATAGACATCGTGACGCCGGAAAGAAGGTTCGTTATGTGGGAATCTGCACTTGGCTTGATAGATTCTACAGGAACGACCGGAAGAAGGGTGAGCGCTATGAATGGTACAGGAAGTTTATGGCTGAACACACCTGTCCTGACTGTAGAGGTAAGAAACTCATCGCTCAGAGAATGTTGGTGACTGTTAGTAAGAAGAACATCGATGAGCTTGGTGAGTACTTTATCAATCATCTTCTTGATTATCTTGACTCGATTAAGATTCCTGAGGAGAAAGAGAAGGCAGGGAACCAAGTCATGTCCGAATTACGGAAACGAGTTCAACTTCTTGTCGACATCGGACTCTACTATCTACGACTGAACAGACGTGCCCGAACCTTGAGTGCTGGAGAAGCTCAGAGAATCAAGCTCTCGACTCAGCTAGGCTCTGAGCTCATGGGGATGTTGTATGTACTAGATGAACCATCAATCGGTTTGCATATGAGAGATTGTAACAGGATTATAGACATCCTCAAACGTCTCCGTGACACGGGGAACACAGTAATCGTGATAGAACACGACTTGGATACTATCAAGCAAGCAGACAATATTATCGAAATCGGTCCAGGCCCAGGTCTCCATGGTGGTGAGATTATGGCACAAGGACATTACGATGAGATAATAGACAACCCGAAGTTCCTGACAGGACACTACCTGACTGGAAAGAAAGAGATTCCATATCTGGGCAAGGCTCGTAGTCCGAACGGCAAGTCGCTGAAGGTCATCGGAGCTCGCGAGAATAACCTGAAAGGCATAGATGTGGAGTTCCCGCTTGGAGTTTTCATCTGTATCACGGGGGTCTCAGGGAGCGGCAAAAGTACGCTCATCGAAGACGTACTCGGTAAGAAGATCATCCATGATATGAGAGACCTACGAGTAATTCCAGGTAAGCTGGACAAACTAGAAGGAATCGAGAACATAGTGGATGTGCGCATTGTAGACCAGAGTCCAATCGGCAGAAGCTCCAGAAGTATACCTGCAACCTATGTAGGGTTCTTCGACAAGATTCGTCGGCTCTTCACAGACACACCAGAAGCACAAGAGCGTGGATACAAGATTGGAAGATTCAGCTTTAACTCTACTGAGGGACGCTGTTCAGAGTGCACCGGTGACGGTCTTGTGAAGATCGAGCTTCAGTATATGCCAGATATTCAGACTGTATGTCCTGTTTGCAAAGGTGCAAGGTTCTGTGAAGAAGTGCTTGAGATCAAGTACAATGGAAAGAGCCTCGGTGATATCTTGGACATGACGGTAGAAGAGGCAAACGAGTTCTTCAAGAACACTCGACTCATCCGTCACAAAACACAGACAATGATGGACCTCGGTCTGGGATATCTGAAACTGGGACAGCCAGCTCCGACAATGAGTGGTGGGGAATCGCAACGAATCAAGCTCGCTAAGGAGCTTGGTAAGCTGAAGAAGCTGAAGGACAACCTGTACATCATGGATGAACCTAGTGTTGGTTTGCACATGGAGGACATTCAGATGCTTCTGAAGACCATCAACAAGCTGGTGGACGCAGGGAACACGGTCATTGTCATCGAACACCATCTGGACATCATCAAGTCGGCAGATTGGGTGATAGATCTTGGACCTGAAGGTGGAGCAGAAGGCGGCGAAGTGATCGTTGAAGGAACCGTAGAGGACATCATCAAGTGTGAGAAGTCTTACACTGGCAAGTTCCTCCAGAACGTTGTGGAGACCTCCTAGGTCAACAGGAGTTGTTGCATATGGAAGATCCACAAGTCAGGAAGCAGTTTGATGAAGCACTCACTCGATTCATCGAACGAGCAAAGGAAGACAAACGGGTTCTTGCTATCATTGTCTATGGTAGCATGGCCTATGATGAAGTCACTGAGCGGTCGAACATCAATGCTCATGTTATCGTAGATGAAGGGCAAAATAGGCATGCTAGACTCACAGAGTTTGGAATACCAATAGATGTTCATATCCTAGGCAAGAACGGTTTCATGCGGCATTATTCACATCCCAGAGGAAGAGGAATGGTCCAGGTCCTCGCATATAGTAAGCTGGTCTTCTCCCGAGATTGTTCTTTCACGGACTGGTACAAGAATATGAACAGGAATGTAGGAGAGGGCGATAAAGTATACGTGCAGATGTTGTACTTCATGGCAACCAAGTACGACTTTCAGAAGGCTGAGAAGTACCTCTACATCAAAGAGGATCTAGCTCATAGCTTTCACTTCTTCCTTCATGGGCTTAGTGAGCTAGGATACCTGTTGTGCTACATGAACAATGTTTGGCCTCCTCGAGAAGTGATTCTCAAGGGAAGAGACTTTGAACCAGAACTATTCTCCAAGATCTATGATGACCTCATCGATACAAAGGTCACAAAGGAGTCGTTGGACAAGGCACTCCATCTTGCCTATGAATTCATGGACTCCATCGATCTGGAGATGCACAAACCAGTCCTTGATTATATCTCTGATGAAGGAGGGACAGCATCACAGACAGACATCCTGACAAGGTTTGGCCCACGAGGGATGCGATTCTTTGAGGCTGAACATCTCCACAGACGAAGGATTCTACGACGAACAATCACACCTGTGAAGCTCACGAAGAAGGGAGTTGTCGAGTACAATGAACCTCTCTACCACTTCAGTTGGGACTCATTCGACCCTAGCGAGGTTATACCAACGAGAGTTGGACCTGCTGATGTTGAGAGAAAACGTGTACATGCAGACTACCAGAGTGCTATAGATGAACTTGTCAAGAAAGCAGAAGCCGATGAATATGTCCTAAATCTCATGGTTGCAGGAAGTCTATCATATGATACTGTATGGGAAAAGTCTGACATTGACTTCATGATGATCGTTAAAGATGAGCCATATAGAATACATCGAGTCTTCATTGAGAAAGATGCTATCTTGGAAGGAGAAGTTGTGACTAGAGACCACTTCAGGAGAGGAACCAACAGAGTGAAGGATGGAAGTATCTTCCACTCATACTTCTCTAAAAGTAAGTTACTCTTCTCCAGAGACGATACAATCATGGACTACTATGAAGATGTGCAGAATATGGGTGCTCGAGATGTGGAGGACCTCCTGTTCTTGAACTACATCTTCTGCAAGGACCTCATCAACAAGGCATACAAGGCACTCTATGTGAAAGAGGACCCCCACTTCGCACTGATCTTCATGATGCCTGGAATTCGGCGGATGGCGAACATCGAAGTACTTCTCAATAGAGGAATACCTCTCCGAGAATCAACAGCACAGGCTCTAGAATATAATCCAGAGTTCTTCAAGTCTATCTTCACAGACCTTGTTCATACCCCTGAGAAGACATGGGATGTATTGAAAGAGGTCCTTGAGAAGATGGAGAACTATCTCGATGAACATCTCAGAAACTTTGCGCAACCTGTCCTGCGACTGTTAGAGAAGGAGCAGGAGATGACCCACTACGACCTCAAGTCACACTTCAGTGACATCAGTTTAGCAGTAGACATGCGAGAGTTGGTAGAGATGGGATTAGTTCGTCAGACTGAGGCACCTTTCAGATTCACTAAGAAGAGCTCTGCAGAGATGATACAGCCTGCATATCAACTGGTTACTAGTGACACTGAGCCAGAGATATTCGTTGAGGATTCAATGGTGTTAATGTAGATAGTATCAGACATTCCATGATTCGTTCATGGAATGTTCTCTCTCTTTTTTCTAATGCATGAATGCTCGAACCTCAGACCACACAAAGACAATGCCAGCATCATTTGCAGCAGTGATAGACTGGGCGTCTCGTATCGAACCTCCAGGAGCAATAACTGCAGATACACCTTTTTCAGTAACAGCATCGATTGAGTCACGATAGGGGAAGAACGCATCAGAGGCCATCACAGCACCTTCTGACCGTTCACCTGCACGTTTGAGTGCAAGTTCAACCGCACCAATACGTGAGGTTTGACCCATTCCAACTCCGAGAGTTTTAGTCCCAGTACTGATTACAGCAGCATTCGACTTTGCATATTTGACAATCTTCCAAGCAAACATTAGTTCCTTCAGAACTTGAGCCGAGGGTTGTTTATCGGAAACAACTTTGAGATCTTTCTCTGAGATTATGTGTGAATCGGATGGTTGAACAAGAATACCGTTTGGAACTAATCTAGTGGTTAGGTCTGGAATCGTATAATCATTAAAGGTGCAGAGTATCAATTTCTTCTTCTTGGTTAGAACTTCAAGAGACCCCTTTTCATACTCTGGAGCAATCACGGCATCAACAAACATTGCATTGAGTTTCTTTGCCAGGGGTTCAGTGATGGGTCTATTGAATCCCATAACAGATCCAAATGCGGAGAGGTTGTCGGTTGCAAATGCATCATCAAATGCAGACTCAATGTCATCAGAAGATGAGACACCACAAGGACTTGTGTGTTTGATGATAGCACATGTGGGATTATCGAGCTCTGAAAGAACACCAATAGCAGATGTGAAATCAACTAGATTGTTGTATGAAACCTTCTTTCCATGAATCTGCTTGTAGAAGGGGGATGAACCAGGCGCAAGATAGTACTTTGCTTCTTGATGCCAGTTCTCGCCATAGCGCAATTCTTGCGGATTGTCCAAACCCATAACGAAACTAGATGACCACTCAACATCAGATGAAAGGTATCGACTGATTGTGATGTCGTATTTTGCTGTGTGATGAAACGCTTTGATAGCAAGTTCCTTTCTCAGTTCTTCAGTGATTGAGTCTTCACATATTGCAGTTGCAACTCTCTCATAGTCCGAAGGAGAAGAAACAACCAACACTTCATGGTAGTTCTTTGCAGCTGCTCTGAGCAAAGTTACGCCACCAATATCGATGTTCTCTATCGCATCTGACAATTCGTGCTTCTTTGAGATAACCTGTTCAAATGGATACATATTGGACACAACGAGACCTATTGGTTGGAGATCCATCTTTTCAATCTCTGATTTCTGCTCAATAGTTCCCAGAATCCCACCCATTACTTTCGGATGAAGAGTCTTGACTCTACCTCCCAAGATTTCAGGATAGTTTGTGAAATCTGAAACTTTAGTGACAGGGATACTAGATTCTTCAAGTAGCATTGCTGTCTTTCCCGTACTGATGAAATCAAAATGAGAAGATACGGTCTCACAAAATTTGACGATTCCCTCTTTGTCAAAGACGCTGATTATTGCGTGTCTTCTTTCCAATAGACAACACCATCAAAGTTGGTGGAACACTCGTTCGCTCATTTACATCCACATAAAAATTGATTGCTCAATTTTGTGAGTTCATCAGAAACCTAGAAGTGATTCTCTCTTAGCTACCGAGTCTATTATACCTCCACCATCTACATTGATGACTTCACCAACAATGTAACTGGCACCTTTAGATGCGAGAAATACGACAGTTTCAGCTATGTCCTCAGGTTCTCCAACTCTCTTCAGGGGCACTTCGACATTGATGTAGCTCTTTACCTTTTCTAGAGTCCATCCTGTTGCCTTTTTGGCCATTTCTTCAGGTTCCCAAGTACGGATTAATCCAGGAGTAATACAGTTGACATTGATTCCGAAGGGAGCGAGGTCTCCAGCCAGACCCAGAGTCAATCCAATGATTCCAGCCTTGCTTGCAGGGTATTGCACTCCAGAAGAGAGGCTGCCATTGGTTCCAGCACCACTAGAGATGTTGATGATCTTCCCATATTTCTTAGGAATCATCTTAGCGGCACAAGCCCTTGCAAAATTGAATGTCCCTGTAAGATTCACTGCAATGACCTTGTCCCAGGTCTCTTGGGATGTTTCTGTTACGATTGCATACCCACCTGAGATGTAAGCATTGTTTACAAGAATGTCAATTCGACCGAATTTCTCAAAAACATCTTCAACCATAGTGTCTACAGCTTTCTCATCAGAAACATCTACCGTGTAAGCCACAGCACCGAATCCTTTTGCTTTGATATCTGTAGCGACTTTCTCTGCGCCTTCGCCATTAATGTCAACGATTACAGCGGTTGCGCCGCGCCTTGCAAATGCCCACGCAGTTGCTGCTCCAATTCCACGAGCCGCACCTGTGACAATTGCCACGTGATCTTTGAATTCCACATTCATCTTCTCCAATAATTAGTGACTACTGAAAACGAATTATGGTTATCCACTATTAGAAATTAGCGAATCCATCATTCAGTATTAATCAAGCACAATTTTAGTTAGACCGCCAGATGGAGAGGCGATTATTGTCATTGTTAACCCATTTCGAAACTCTGCTAATTGCCAGATGTATTCTATCATGTCACTCGACAATTGTTTTGGTAATTCAATTTTCGGCTCAGGAGATTCAATCCCAAACTTTCGTAGTTCTTTTCGATTTCTCCAACCAATGATAGAATAGGTGTTCGAGTCGAGATTCGTCTTGAGTTCAAACCCTATTGATGAGAAGGCTTCCTGTATCTTTGAGAACTCCCTCATCTCACAAGTAGTTCTCATAGACAAACTTTCGAGAACTTCGTAGCCATATGCGGAAATCCACAGCATTCGGAGATCTGCATAGTGAGTGTCGACAGATTCACCAACAGACTCCAGAAGCGCAATACCCTCCTTATCAATGCCAAATTTCATAACAGGTACAAATTGATGTTTCATCTCTTCGATTCTCTGCTCAACTACGTCATCTACTAGCATCACCAGGTCACCAAAATCCTTCATCGACTCGATGTCAAGATCGATTGTTGGCTGTTTATTGCGGATACTTCCAATGAGATAGGAAATCAACGTAGTCTGGATTTCTTGGGTATTTCCGGAGTCCAAGAGTTTCTTGAGAATCTGCTGACTCTCCTTTAACCCTAAATCGAGCATACCCATCCATCCACAGTCTATAACTCTGAGTGAATTCTGGAATAAGTGAATCATTTTCCAATCAGGTTCATATTTTCGTACATGGCCATATGAGGCTCTGATTGAATTCAAACTAGGAAGAAAAGTAAGAGCATCATAGGTATCAACTGCATCATTGATTACTTCTTTTGCAATGTCTTCCATCGTGTCATAGCATAGGATTGTTTCTGCATCAGTTTCTCCATCCAGTATCAGAGTGCCAAGCTTCTTGCATGAGGTCAGTGGAGTGATATCGAGTCGGCCGATACTATTTTCATTCAAGCGAAGTTCTCGTAATCGGTTGTTGGACATTAGTTGTGATGTATCAAAATGGCGGATATCCAGATTGCTCAAGTCAATCGTCGAATCATGGACATCATATTTTTTCTCTCTTTGACTGCCATCTGATGTGATATACTTCAGAACGTCACTCACACTTACACACTCACAATAACAGGATAGAAGAATGTGGGTCTTATCCTCTTTTCGATTTCTTAATCCTAAGACTAACGTGGATGCGAAAGTTCAAGATGAGGATTGCTTGTTCTAAAATTGATTGCAATGCTGAAAGATAAAGTTCGTACCAATATAGATGAGAACAAAACACGACTGATTGAGATCAGTGATGATATACATGCCAATCCAGAAGTGGCAAATGAGGAAGTGAAAGCCTCACGTTTACTCGCTGGTGAGCTAGAGAAGGCTGGTTTCAAAGTTGATCTAGGTGTCGCTGGACTTGATACGGCAATTTTAGCAGTTCATCCCGACCAATCAGATGGACCAACTATTGCGATTCTAGGAGAATACGATGCTCTGCCAGGGATTGGGCATGCTTGTGGACACAACCTCATTGCATCATCTGCTCTTGGTGCATGTCTTGCATTAGGTTCAATGAAGAAGGATATTCCAGGAAAGCTAGTCTTCATGGGTACTCCAGCAGAGGAAGACCTTGGTGGAAAGATTGCAATGGTAGAGAAAGGTCTCTTCAAGGATGTAGATGCGGCGATGATGTACCATCCATCATCAGGATACACAATGACTGGTCGTGCAGGCCTAGCACTCACAGAGGTTAACATTGAATTTAGAGGGAAGGCATCTCACGCGTCTGGATCTCCAGAGAAAGGAATCAATGCTCTTGATGCAATTATACAGACATTCAATGGAATCAATGCACTTCGTCAACATATCAAGAGTG
The DNA here is from genome assembly GCA_016840385.1 of Candidatus Thorarchaeota archaeon. The sequence continues at coordinate 9,255 of JAEOSL010000106.1, forward strand.
CTGCAAGGATTCACGGTGTGATCACCCATGGAGGTCTCAAACCTAACATCGTTCCCGATTATGCAGCTGCTGAGTTCTATGCGCGAGCACCTACGGATAGCTATTGTGGTGAGCTTGTAAAGAAATTAGAGAAATGTGCGATTGGAGCAGCAAGTGCAACTGGTGCCATACTGAAGTATACTGTTATCGAACCTTCATATCAGTCAAGAATCATGAACAAGACTATGGGAGACCTATTCGAACAGAATCTTACTGCAATTGGAGAGCCTATCATTCCACTCCCTCCAGGTAGTGGTGCAGGTTCTAGTGATATCGGAAATGTCAGTCAGGTCGTTCCCACAATTCATCCCTACATTTCAATATGTGACGATAGCGTTGCAGGTCATTCAATTGATTTTGAAAAAGCATCATCATCACCAAGAGGGAATGAAGCCATGTTGAATGCGGCAAAAGCTCTCGCAATGACTGCATTAGATTTGTTTACTTACCCTGAACTAATGAAACAGGCGACCGAGGAATTTCAAATTAGGAAAAAGTAATCTCAAGATAGGGAGCAATTAGACACAATTTCACTCTCAAATTGATAGTAGAAAATTAAATATTGCTTCATTTTCACAAAGATGTACCACGAGAGAGGTTTGCTACCACAATATTAGGATAATTGGTAGATAATTCTCCGGAGGAATTAAATTTGAATAAAAAAATGAAATTATGCTTACTAAGCACGCTTTTGATTTTCATGATTTCATCTGGTCCTTTGCTTGCCTTTGCAGGTCCAGATGTCTCAGCTGAGCTGGCCGCATTAGGTGGTCCTGCAGAGATGAAGATCTATGTACTTGAAGATGAGGCCGTGATGGAAAATCATCCGGACACTAACAACTTTGGAAATAATGTTCAGGGAGGTCTCTGGGTTGGCTATGAACCAATTGATGGAAACACCCGGTCATGGTTGAAGTTCAATCTCGCAAATATACCAAAAGAGATTGGAATCACTGGTGCTTCTCTGAATGTGTATCTCAATGACGAATGGAATGTGACAGACCTACCAATTGGAGTCTGCTACTCTGCAAATGATTCTTGGTATGAAACAACTCTGACATGGAATAATCAACCAGCATTCGATACCGCTCCACTAGATGTGATTGACTCACCATCCAGTCCAGAAATGTTCGTTAAAGGTACCTGGTACTCATGGGAAGTCACACCTGCTTTTGCTGATGCCCTCAGCAATGATAAGAATCTCAGTCTAGTGATGAAGCAGATAAATGAAGCATCACCTTTGGAGACCTGGAACTATTTCCTTGATAAAGACTATAATGCAACAGCTGCACTCTATGCACCATACCTTTCAGTTGAATATACTACACCAGACGCTGTTGGTTTAACTGTAGATGGAATTTCAACTCCACCACTTGTCAACTATGTACAAGATTCTACACCAACATTTGAATGGACAATGTCTGATTCAGGGTCTGGGGAATACCAGAGAGACTATGAGCTTGAAGTCTGGAATAATGCAGATTACAATGACACTCTTCTTTGGTCGGAGGCTCACACTGATTTCTTCTCAATCCATGATTCATCAACTGGGGCGAATTTCTACCCCTTTGGAACAGCAAATGAATTCAGATACCAATTGAAGTATCCGTCATCACTGATAACACGTTCAGGTGTTATTGACAAGCTCATGTTTGAAACGATTGAACTTGAGGGTGAGGTGGTCTTGGAGAATCTACAGATCAATATGGCCTGTGTCGAAGATACAGCGGATCTGACCACTGATTTTCTTGCAAATTATGATGGTGTCCAACCAACATCAGTGTTGAATACACCAAGCTATGCAGCTCCTATTGTCGATGGTAGAATTACCTTTGATATTGAGAATACATTCTTCATGCACAAGGGACTATACTTGATCGTAGAACTGAGGTTCACAAATAATACAGGCACATTGACTACTACAACACGCACTTTAGGTGCTGGTGGTTCTTCTGCAATCGCCCTTGGTTCAGGGGACTATGAAGCGACTATTGCAGATTCAACAGATGACCGTATGAACACCCTTGAAGTCATCTTCGAATCCGATAGGATTTGGGACCCAGCTTCTGGATCCGCTAATGACTATCCATTTGGGACTGATGATGGATATGGTGGAAGATTCCAGATTAAGTATAACAAAACAATGATAACCGACAATGGCGTAATCGACAAGATTTGGTTCCCTGTGACTCAATTCGAAGGAGAATCAATCTTTGAGAACTTTGTCATCAGGATGGCAGAATCACCGAGAGAAGGTATGCTATTTTATGATGATTTTGAATCCAACTATGCAGGAGCAACACCAGTTACAGTACTAAACAGGGCAATCTATCAAGTAAGAAATCTTGGATATGCTGTTGTTATCGACCTAGACAATGTCTTCCATTACACTGGAGAACATGATATACTCATTGATTTCCAGTGGCAAAACAGGACGGGTGATAGAGTATCTGTTCTGCGGAATATGAATGATGGTGGATATCGTGCTTGGAACGTAACTTGGGGTGGTAATTATGCAGGAAATGATACCGGAACTTATCACATGTACATTGACTTTGTCCACTCTGAGAGTGGTATCGAGTACGATGGCGTAGCTCTAACCAATGCGACTACGTACTACTGGCGAGTCCGGACTTGTGATAGTACGGGTATTTGGTCAGACTGGACCAATCATCAATTCAAGTATGAGGAACTATCCAGTGCACCAGAGTTCGATGCACTAGTAGTAGACCCAGCTCCAGTAATTGTAGATAATCTTGTTACTGTGTCAATCGATGTGACATACTTCCTTGGTGTCAATGAAGTATTACTGGAGTTTGATGGTAGTAATCATTCTATGACAGCAGCTGGAGATACGTACAGCTTTGCTTTGACGCCAACTACTGTAGCGAATATTACCTACACAATCTACATGGAGAGTATTATCGGTACATGGAGCTCTACT
>JAEOSL010000015.1 GCA_016840385.1 Candidatus Thorarchaeota archaeon
GCTGAGAAACTCGATGCTGGATGTGGAGTACGAGTTGCTCTCGGGAATCAACTAGGTGTTTCATATGTCACTTCAGCTCTGGAAAAAGACCTTGATCAATCTGTCCAAGATGCCATCAGCGCAGCACGAGCATCAGTCGCTGATCCGGATTTCAAATCATTCGTATCAACACAATCATCGTATCCTACCGTCAAAGGTCTCTTCGACAAAGAGTTAGACCAAATCGATTGCGAGCAGGCTGTTGAGATGATGACACGTGCTGTTCAAGCCTCCAAGGATGTTTCTGGAAAAGAGCGAAATTTGATTGAGGGTGGATTTACGGCTGAATCCAAAACAAGAGTCGTCGTCAATTCACAGGGCATTAGTGGATTAAGTTCAGAAACAAAATCTGAATTGGAAGTATACTCAGCTATAGGTACAGGAGACGACCAGTGCTCAAGTTGGGATGACCTGAACTCTCGTAATCTTGCAGCAATTAATCCTGAGACGATTGGAGCGAAGTCAGCTAGAAATGCTCTTGCCTTACGAGGCGCACAATCGATGGACAGTGGGGATATGCCGTTGATTCTCACTCCACGAGCTCTATGGGCTGTTCTTGGGACTGGGTTTGTTAACGCACTAAACGCACGACAGATTCAGGATGGAAAATCGTATCTTGTTGATTCTCTTGGATCTCAGATTGCGGGTTCTGAATTAGAGATTTTTGACAATGGAATTCTACCTGGTGCATTAGGCTCTCGCCCATTTGATGCTGAAGGATATCCATCCCAGCGTACTTCTCTGATTGATTCCGGAATCTTGCAGAATTATCTTCATGACTCATACAGTAGTGCAAAGGATGGTGTATCAAGTACCGGTAGTGCTAAACGTAGTTCTTACAGAGCTACACCAACTATAGGCGCATCAAATCTTGTTGTCACCCCCGGAACATCAACTCTTGATGAGATGATCTCTGAAGTGAACCAAGGTGTACTCTGCACATTTACTTTCGACAGACCTAATTTTGTAACTGGAGAGTTGAGTGCGATGATCATGGAAGGATTCCTCATCTTGAAGGGTGAAGTCCAGCATGCACTAAAGAACACACTCTTTGGAATCACAATGCAGGATTTGTTGAAGAAAACGATACAAGTAGGATCAGATGTTGAGAATAGAGCACAAGTCATAACTCCTTCAATATCTGTGGAGTCTGCTAAGATTACATCTGGTTAATGAATCGAATTAAAGAATCTTTCAAATTCGAGCCTACTATGTACATAGAGCTCTTGAAAAATATTCCAGAGCATCCAACGCATGTTGTACACATTACCCATCATGAATCACATCTTTTCTGAATCCAATTGCGCTTTCCGTAGAGTAGTATATCTGAATTGATAGTTTTATTAGAAAATTATGTTAATATCTAACTAGCCGATATTCGAGGTTAAGCATTGCCAGAAAGAGGGAGCAAAGTACAGCCACCGAGTGATGTTGAGTTAGATATTATCAGGTCTTTTGGTTGGTCTGTAATGGAAGTCGAAGAAACACTCTATCAGAGGTTTCTGAATATTTCTGCAAATCGGTCATTATTTACACGAGATGAATTTAGGTCACTACTGCGTGAGATGGAAGCTAGCGGGTTCATCTCTCCAATTCGACTTCGCGGCGTAAAAGGATACAAGATGCTTGTTGCAGAAATCAACATGGAGCGGTCAACAAAACCAAGAGTACCTCTCGATGAAATTCGTCTAGCTGTAGGGAGCCAGAAGGCAAAACCCCTGATTGAAAAATCACGACCTACTAAAATAAACAGAGAAATCCTTGAAATGTGTGAAACCATCGGAAAGGCAATTCAGAGTGAGCTGGAAAACTGGATGTTACGGGAAACTGGCCGCATTAGCAAAGGACTCGTACATGAACATATGAAGAATATGTGTCATGCATTACGTAAATCCGAAGACGATCTGTTTGATTATGTTCACGAGCAAGTTCCAGAGATTCTTGTTGAGGTGGGACAGATACTGCAAACTCAGGGTTCCGATTTGTTGCTCCTCAGTCTTCGACTTACAGAATCAAGTATCAAAAAGTATAGTTTCTAGAAAGATGCAGACTCACTTATTTAGAGGTCTGTCGTAGTATACTGCTGTGAGTATGATGGAAACCACACCGATTATTACGTACTTAGGCCAATCTGGTTTCAAGCTAGAGTACAACAATTCTACACTCATTATCGATCCATCAAATAAAGCGTCGGGAGATTATGATGGGGCCCTCATTTATTGCACTCACAAGCACAATGACCACATTGGTGGGGTTGACATATTCCTAGAACGGAATCCTTCTGCAACTCTAGTTTGTAACGAACAAACCGCTGCAAAATTTTCAAAGTGGGGTGATCGTGTCAAAGTTGTTAATGATGGAGAAACATATGCGAACGGTCCCTGGTCGTTTCGTTTTACACTCCTCAAGCATGGCCTCTTTAGGGGAATCCAAAATCTAGCAGTAGTTGTTTCTGTGAGCGATTTTTCCTTTGCTCACTGTGGTGATGCCGCTGAGTTTTCGAACTTTCCTCCAGAACCAGTCGATGTCCTAGCTATTCCAATAGGTGGAGGTCCCACTGCTGGTCCTGGAACTACACTAAAGATGATCGTCAAGCTTCAAGAGCCAAGACCAACTATCGTTCCAATACACTGGTTGTTTCGAAAGCCATCTGGATTTTGTAAGAAGCTCCATCAACAGATACCTAATATCAAATGCATTGTTCCAGTTACAGGTGAACGATTGACTCTGTAGATTAGCCAGTTTAGCGTTTCTTCACAAACACTACAACAACAACCAAGACGAGTCCGCCCGCCAACGCTCCACCAATTAGCAGTGGATCTAATGCTAGACCAGTTGTACCGGTTGTAGTGTTGGTTGGTACTATTCCTACCGTGAAGCTTGCTGCTTCTCGTTCGACTTCAAGTGTTGAATTTGTGTCTTCAACCTCGATGTCGATAGTATACTCACCATTTACCGTTCCTGTGAATGAACCTTCAAAGGTCCAATCCTCGTCAGCGTCAGTAAGCTCGATTGTATCAATGAGGGTTCGATTTTCTTCGGTGAAAATTCGAGCTTGAACTTCTGTGATGTTGGTATCAACTACTGATAGACTACCCAGTTCAGTATCTAGGTCTGTAACATCTACAGAAATGTTGAATGATGTACCTGACTCACCGACAAGTGGAAGAACACCAGCTTGCTCAACATATGAGTATCCGAGTGCCTCGCGTATGATAGCCACACAAATCTCACTTGTTGGAGCTCCGAGATAACCTTCTCCATCTGGAGGAGGTCCACCTCCAGAATCACCAGTGATTATCCGGTTATCTGTAACAGTATCATACCCGTATCTGATTATGGCACCTGCATCGACCATTGCAGTGAACGAATTTGGGTTGATATAATTGACAACACTTGTACCATTTACGATCTCATTTGATTCAGCAACTACACGATTTCCAATACAGGTTGTTGCGATAATTACACCATGTCCATGGGCATATGAGATGAACTCCAACACTCTTGTACTAAGAATCAAACCAAACCAGTGACCTCCTGACGGAATGAACAATGCATCAAATTCAGTGACAATATCATTTTCCACTTCACTGAGAAGGAAATCTGCTGTCGTTCCCCGCACAGGTCTATTGTTGCATGATGCAACATCTGTATCCAATGCGTGAGCTACAGTCGTCACATTCACTCCCCACGATTCAAGAATCTCTTTTGCATCAAAGTAGTTCCATCCGAATTCCTCGGTCACTATCATCAATACTTTGACATCCGTGACTTCTTGTCCATCTGCAGTGGGAATTAATAATGGACCGGAAAACACAGCAACCAGTAGAATTAGCGAAATAAGAACAAGACCCTTAGCTTTCATATCAATCGAAAATATGCATTCTACGTACTATATTAGGAAATGGTTTAACGCTTGTAAAAAGAAAAATCGGTGCAAGGGATACATCAACCTCCCAAGCACCTTTCTATTTCATTTCTATCCAACTACTGAGAATCCATCCATCAGAAGTGTTGGTAGAGAAATTCCATATGGAATGGTTTCTTTGTCACTACCAATTTCGAGCAGATTCTTGAAGCCTTCATAGTAATTACCAGCAATTGATACGGGTTCTACTGAACCCTTTAGTTCACCATTCTCAACAAGATATGAAGATCCTGCGACACATGAGAATTCACCAGTAGCTACGCTAGAATGGAAGATGCCCAATGGAAAGTCTCGGACGAGTATGGCTTTTCCATCGATTGATGAAATGATATCTTCCAAGCTCTTCTTTCCTGCATCTACCTCCAACCACATTGTTGCTGCACTTGGACGGGCTTCATAGGGGGTTTCTCCTCCGAAGACTCCACCACCACGAGAGCAATTCCCAGTTGATTCAAGGCCCATTGCTCTTCCAAAGTAACTATCGAATAGGAAATTCTTCAGAACACCGTTCTCAATGATCGGGTTAGTCCTCTGGGGAAGTCCTTCTGCATCAATAGCCTGAGTACCGATTGCTTTTGGATTCTGACCATCATCAATAATGGTCAAATCTTTTGATGCAATAGTATCACCTAGTCTGTCACATAGGGGTGACACTCTGTCAACTACAGGTCTTCCGACCGCAGATTGAGCTAGACTTGACAAGACATACAAAGCAGCTGACAATGGTGTCCAGATGGTTGGCATCTTGGTCGTTAAATCCAATTTCTTCGCACCTAACATTCCAACTGCATTTTCTGCGGTTTTCTTTCCAACACCTTCGGCATTGTACAAACGGTCTCGTGCGATATCAAAATCATACGAACCCTTGCGTTCTTCATTCTCAATTGCCTGAGCATTGCAATCTATGTTATTACTACATCCACGAGTCGCTTCTAATACTCCTCGCGTGTTTCCGACGGCGTATCCTCCCCAAATTGCTTCTGCCTCCGCCTCAACAACTTTCACTTTCTCGTCTACTTCAGTTGCTTCCTTAATGACCGATTCACAGCTCTTGATGAGATCATCAGTACCAATAGACAGAATGTCATCATGATAGACTCCCTCCTTTCCAGATCCTTTTGGATCTGCAAATCCTTGAAATCTATCATCTTCTACCTTTACACTCTGAATGATTGATAGAGCTTCTGCAGCTGCAAGTTTGATTCTGTCTTCTGAAACTCCACTCGCGACAGCAAACCCAATTTGTTTTCCTTGGGCTGCTCTAACAGCGGTACCTGCTACAGCGCCTGACTTTGCAGTAACAATTCCTTGGGATATCTGTGCCTTTGTTTTATTTTGATAGTATACGTATACTTCGAACTCAGATGAGCTATCGAGAGTCTTCGCATACTTAAGTCCAGTATCTGTTACAGAGAGTAGTTCGTCTTTTATATCATCAAAATTCATTATGCCTCTCCTCCGAAAGTTACTTCATTAATGAGGAGTTTGGGACCTCCCATTCCAGTTGGTAATGGAAACTGTCCGCCTTTTCCACAACCACCGAAGTAACCCGATGTTAGTTTCAATTCTTTGGTTCCACCTTCGACACGTCCGAGAAGGTCTAGGATATTCCCTGAGAGAGAAACTTCTCTTATTGGATACTGAATCTCTCCTTTCTCAACCCAATAACCTCTGATTGCTTTGAACAAGAAACTTCCATCACCTTGGACCTGTCCTCCAGATGATTGAATGGCAAATACACCAGTTCCAAGTTGTTCAATTGCTTCATCTTCGGTTAATGTACCTGGCAGGAAGTATGTATTTGTCATCCTTGGGATTGGTGGAAATACAAAACTAACAGCTCTTGAATTTCCAGATGGTTCCTGTCCCAGTTTCTTAGCAGTACCTCTGTTGTGTAGGTAGTGTTTGAGTACACCTTTATCAAGTACAGTTGTTTGATTGGTAGCAGTTCCTTGATCATCGTAGGGTAACCATAGTCCACCATATTTCTTAACGTCTGGAACCCCGCCATCAATGATTGATGCATGTTCAGTTCCCAAAGATGTTCCGATTTTTTCGGATAAAGGTGAACCCCCTATTACAATGAAATCCGCTTCACTAAGATGTCCGAATGACTCATGAGCAAGAACACCTACTAGGTCTTCTTCAACAAGTGCTCTGAACTTGCCGGCAGGGCATGCTTTTGCTTTGAGTTGCTCCTTTGCATTCTTTCCAGCTTCTTCACCAATCTTCTCAGGAGTAAATTCTCCTGACTCGAAATCCTCTAAGCCCATAGTACCTCCATGACCTTTGGCACCATTTACCAAAGCTCCTGCGCTTGTTTTAGAAGTAACTAGCATTCTCATATCTGTAATGAGAAAATTCCAGTCTATTTCTGACCCATCACTATTAGCGACCATCTTTGGGCCATACAATTCTCCCCAGAGTCCACGGGCAGTCATGATATTTTCACCATGTTCTCTGGCGGATTCAACTCCTCGATTCACCATATCGATCTTATGCGCAAGATCACGGTCGCGTGGATGAATCTTGACTGATGGAGTATCTGATTTCTTACTTTTCACGGCATCTCTCCGGTCAAATGGTAGTTTGAGTTTTGCAGCACCAGAAGAAGCTTTTGCCATTTTGTAGGCATTCTCTGTTGCTAACTTGATATCTTTCATCTCTGTGCTGGGTGTAAAGGAAAATCCTGACACACCATCAACATAAGCTGTGATAGCAAAACCCATTCGTGATTTGACTTGGATATCTTGCCAGATGTCATTGATTCGTTGTAGGGTTCTTAGTGTGAGATCGTCGTACCGCGCTTCAACGAAATCAGCACCAAGGTCTTCGCCTATACGAACACATTGTTGCAATTTATCTAACATAAGTTTGAACCTCTTTCACAGGAGTATTCAGGATGCGTAAGGGTGGTCACAGTGTATTGAGTTTCTGGTCATTACTGACCGTGATTGTGGCCAATGAAAACTAGGAAATTTCAAGAGTCGATAACGCATCATTGTTCTAGTGATTCACATTGTTCTGACTTTAAAGGGTGACTACACGCGCGAGTACTCATATTGTTACTAGGAAAATCAGTCTTCTAGAATCCTGTACCAGTACGTATACTTGGTTTTAAAACCCATTTTGTCATAGAGTGTCAATGCTGGTTTGTTCTCAGCTTCAACTTGGAGGAATGCTGTGTTCGCACCATTCTCTTCTCCCCACATTGCCAACGCACAATTGATTGACCATCCAACACCACGATGCTGATAGTCAGGTAATGTCCTGACAGAAAAGAGACCTAACATGTCCTCCTCAACGATACCTAGTCCAATACCTGCAATTTGACCATCTATCAGTACACGAGCTATCTTCTTCTCTCCCTCTATTCGATGAATTATCTCTCTTCGTACTTCAAGTGCAAATTCATCTCTTTTGGATTGATGAAATAACGAATCGATTGACTCGTCTGTGACTCTAAGGAGGTCTACTCCGACCATTGGATCTAAACACGTCAACTCGATAATGGACATAGTCTGCACGTGTGTAATCATCCTTGTCAGAAATCCCATTTCTTCAAGAGTTTCATCCAACTCTGTAGGTTTGCTTTCTTCAGTAACTTTGAACGCTGGGGGTGTATCTCGTGACTTGTAATAATTGATGACATAATCTATTGCATCTTCTAACAATGGTTCGGAGAGGTCACCAAGTGGTAGGACACTATTTGCCCTCCAAGTTACCCCATCATGCCAGTGAATAATCCAACCTTGATACCTCTCAATCACTTTGGCAGGCCAGCAATGCGATGCCAAATACTCTATGTCTGAAGTTGTTCTTTCTGGCACCATGTCTTCTAGCTGGTATAACTTACCTATAATATTGGCTGTTTCAGTGATTTCGTCAATAGTGAGAGATACTTTGGTAATCTGATGAGAAGAGCAAAACACCTTTCTTGCACACTTACATTGGACTTGTGAGGTCCAATAGTGGAAGAACGGCTAGGAACTCTTGCTTGGTCAATAGTCAGTGATGTTCATAGTCGTTTAGAATCGGAAGTATCAGACGAGCCTCGATTATTGACTGAGGCTACTCGTCTAGCCTCACTGAACCTAGTTCTAAAATGTAGAGTAGATGAGTTTCTTTTACAGAACCTTTCATTTGAAGGAGATCGTGCTGGTATTTCAAAAAGGAATGTTCGCGATTTAGCAATGCGAATAGGTGATTCAAAATCCTCGATTCCTGAAACCAAAATTCAGAAACTCTCACCAACTGATTTTGCGAATCTCCTTGGTTGGATACATTCTCTTGGTTCATATCGTCTTCCATTGTCCCTCAATCATGGCTCGTTCCAAAGAACCCTTGGAGCATACTATACTCCTCAATCAGTAGCTGATTACATTGTCAATTTGGCAATGAATGATAGTTTAGAAAAACAAGTTCGCGCGATTTCTAAAAACGGAGTATCTTCCCTTGAAAACTTTGTATCTCAGAAAATATTGGACCCCGCATGTGGCGCAGGCGTGTTTCTTATTTCCGTGGCTAATTTGATGCACTCATTCACAAAGAAAGCAATTACCAGAGCTAAGGAATCTGCTGTTTCAAAATCAGATATTCAAGATATCTTATCAAATAGTCAACCAAATCTGTACGGTGTTGACTTAGACTCAGGTGCGTTGGAAGTAGCAGATATTTCCTTGCGTCTTCTTTTTGGGAATGGATCTGGAGTACTTCCTGATTCAATGATTGGCAAGACTTTGAAGAATGGGGATTCGTTGATTTCATTTCGGGGTCTTGAAGGTAAATCAAACCATGAGCGTTTCTTCAGGGGGCCAATGAACATCAATGCTTTTGAATGGCAAAATGAATTTCCAGAGATATTTTCTGGAACAATGGATGGATTTGATTTTGTTGTTATGAATCCTCCATATGCGCGACTCAAACCGAACCTAGCAGAATTTCTCCGGGAACGCCTTGCTAGTGGAGAACGAGAGATTCACACAGCTATCTATGATGACCATAAGATCAACATTCGCGAAGCAATTAACTATTTCAGAAAATCCAACGAATATCGTTTCACAACTAGTTACTCCATCAATACTTACCAGCTCTTTGTAGAAAGAGCACTACGGCTAACTAGAATGGGCGGACATATTGGTTGCATTGTCCCTTCCAATATTTTGGGTGATGTCTCAGCTCAACGATTGAGGGAGCATTTACTCCAGCAAAATAATTTGAAGACAATAGATGATTTTCCTGAAACCTCTCGAATGTTTCCTGGAGTTACTCAGTCTGTATCAATTATTACAATTGAGAAAGGTGGACATACCGACAGTATTGAGGTTGGTTTCAATCGACTAGGACTGAAGGATGCATTAGAGAGTAAGCGGATGAAAATCAAACAAGACCGTATTCTAAGAACGATGGGCTCAACACTTACAATTCCTCGAATCGATGCAATTGGTTTCAAGTTACTTGATACACTACATTCTCATCCTTCTCTTGGATCAATATCTGATGTTGTAATTCGTCGCGGTGAACTAGATCTTACAATCAACAAAAATGCGATTACATCAAATGAAACTAACACTAGACTTGTCAGAGGTTCACACATCTCACGATTTGCCTTGATAGAGAGTCGACACAAATCTGAATTTGTTAAGAAGCGCATACTTGAGAAAGCTCTTGAAACTTCAACGCGTGCTGAGCATATCAATATGGATCGGATTGCCTGTCAACAGGTTTCTAACATGGGCCAAAGGTGGCGACTTAAGTTCGCGCAAATCCAACCTGGTTCAGTTCTTGCCAATTCCTGCAACTATGTTGTAGTAAGCAAGAATGCGAACGAATACAATATTGATTACCTACTTGGCATTCTGAATTCAGAACTAATGAATTGGAGATTTCAAATCAGTAACTTCAACAATCACGTATCCATACGCGAGTTGCAAAATCTCCCCATCGCATCACCAAAAAATGATCGAAAGATTGTTAGAGATATCCAGAAAGCTGTTCGCAAACTCGACTATCATTCTATCGAAGCTAATGTCTTCGCTCTCTATGGATTTGGACTGCGACAGGCAAAATCAATTCTTGAATTACGAAAGACACCTCATGACGAGAAGAAGCAAATCCTAGAGAACCTATCACAGCTGATTAAATCCAACGTATAAGACAAACTCTTTCATATCCTTTTGTTGAACGATTTCTTGTGACTCTCACCACAGCAATTCCAGAAGTTCAGGCACAAGAAGCAGAGAGATTGCTATTCAATCATATATGTGCAACACTCAGTGAGCTAGATATGGAAGTGGTGATGAACGTACCACCGGGTGGGAATTGGATGAACCTACCTGAAACCACTATAGCAAAGTCCGCGAGATTAACTCAGATCAAGAAGTCAGGCGGTAGGACTACTTACTATGGTAGATTGAATTCAGGGATGCCTAGCTATACTGTCAATACTTACTTCAATCGACCGGGAAATGGCACATTTATACATCCAATTCAAAACCGACTTATCTCAATGCGAGAGGCTGCTAGATTACAATCATTCCCCGATCGATACCGATTTTTGGGTAGCTTGAGTTCACGCTACAAACAGATTGGAAATGCTGTACCTCCCCTTCTAGCTAGATCTCTAGGAGAAAAAATACCGAAGGGATTGTGTGTAGACCTATTCTGCGGCGCTGGTGGTCTTTCTGAAGGTCTGGAACAAGCGGGACACAACACTATCCTTTCTTCTGATTCAAATACAAATATGTGTGAAACCTTTCAGTTCAACAACCCAAAGACCAGAGTCATTCAGAGTGATCTCCACAACAAAGAGGATGTAGAAAATCTACTAGAGAATATCGAATCTGAACTGAACGGACGAACACTCCAGCTACTTGCTGGTGGTCCTCCCTGCCAAGGTTTCTCAACTGCAGGAAAATGGAATCCCGCTGATGTTAGAAACTCGTTGCTCTTCAAGACACTCGATTTAATCCGAGGACTCGAACCTGAGTATGTTCTTTTAGAAAATGTACCTGGATTACGATCAATGCAGAAGGGAAAACTGCTTGAGTCTTTCATTGGCTCACTTGAATCTGAAGGATACAAAACACAGACCTATCTTTTGAAAGCAGAGCAATTTGGTGTTCCTCAGCGAAGAAGAAGAATATTCATTGTCGCAAATCGAAATGACATCCCTATCGATGACCCCGACGTGAAACTTGCTCCTATTGCCCGAGGTAAAACGCGATATGATGCTCATATCGAAAATAATGGTCTTCCCGTTCCAGTAACAGTTTCTGAAGCAATATCCGACTTACCTGCTATTTCTTCAGGTAAAGGTTCTGACGTAAGTGAATACAATCAAGAGTGGATTACCTCCAACTATCAACGATTGATGAGAGGGATAATTTCTCTCGATGATTTCATCTCTATGAGAACCAAGTAAGGTTGATTAGTGATTGCTGATTCGTCAGGGTGTCAACTGATTTATTCCAAGTATGACATGGGAGATTGGAAGTTCTTGATAGCGAGTGCTACTCTGTTTGACCTACTAGGTTCCAAGGTACTCGCATCACTGCATTTCACTACGTCTGAAATAACAGATGAATTTCTTCAGAGTGCTGTCCTTGAATACTATAATCTAATTGAAGAAAATGCAGCACAGAAGTTCATTACTACCAAGATTGGCGACCGAGCAATAAGTGTCCTGAAAGTCGGGGAAGTTACTGTACTCATCGTAATTGGTGATTCTGATGCATTCACAGAAGCTGAGATTACGAACATCAAGAAACTTGATTGGCATGTGACTGATGAAATCGAGAGCACTTCGGTTCGCGACTTCAAAGATGGCTTTCAGAAAATAGCTGATATGCATCTGAGAACCCCTGTGAACGTGTGTCTAGTGACGGTTGTAGAACCACCTCCAGAAGACATGACTGCATCTGCAGTTGAGTTGATGGTCAAGAATAAAGGTGCCGAGAGAAATGTCCTTTCTCAACCAATTTACATTGGGCCCAATTCAATACGGGTCACTCAATATCACTATCACGAAATAATCGATAATGAATGGCCTGTTGAGCTCTCATCTATTGATGTATTTGCAGTAGTTGTTTCTGGAATACTTTCTGAAGGAGACCAAGTAGAAGAAGCTGTAGAGAAGATACGATCCAATAGTACTGCTAGTATTGTTGTAGTTCCTGGATCTGATGACGAGCTTGAACGTGCTCGCGATATCGAGATGAAATTGGGAATTGATCTTTGTGATTCCGTTTCTCCAAAACCAACCCATCTTCTCTTGTCCATTATGGCATATGGTGGACTCAGTGATTTACATCCAGAACTTGCACGAGAGAAATGGATTATTGAAGAAGAAGTTGATCAAGCACCAGAATCTATTTCCTCTGATGATGTTGAGCTTGGTCATCAAGCATTCTTTGTAGTAGACCGAAATACTGGTGAGGCTGCATACAGTTACTACTATGAGGAACGTTCACGTTTCCTAGATGTGGCTCCTAACATTACAGCGGCCATCACATCATTCAAAATTGATCATACGTCACCAACGGAAACCTCTGTTTTTCGTACAGGAGACCTGAGCTATATCACCATTGAACGTGATAACTACATATTCACTCTAATTACAGGAAAGGATGCAGATGTTGAAGCACTACGCTCTCGCTTCTCCTTTCTCCCTGACCTTTTCTTTGATGAAGTTCCCCCAATATATGACATTCCTACCGACCTCTTTCGTTCTCCATTATTTACTCTGAAGTTACTCGCTACTCTACCGCCAGAAAAATTCGCGGGGAAAATTGCACCGATTCAGAAACGTGCTCTAATTTGGGATCGGTTCGAACATCCACCCGTCCGAGATTTTCTTGAAGCAGTATGGCATCGTCTTGATGGATCTCTCTCGATGTCTCGTCTGGTACCCGGAAAGGGACCTGAACTTATCCTAGGTGCAATACATCTATTGCTGAGACTCGAATCGATAGATTGTGTGATCCGGATTCTACTTGAGGATGTTCCAATCATAGCGAAAACTCCCGATGCTAACATTCTATCATTATACGCAGACCTTGAAACAATCTTGGAGTATGTCGATGGCGACCTCACCATCTTCAGTATTGCAAAAGCTATGGAATTAGACCCGAGTGTTTTGGTAGCGGTATTTACTGAACTACACAAACGGGGAATCATTACATTCAAAGAATAAGCACATCACAGTAACCTTGAAAGGAGCAAGAAAGATAAATAACACCTAAAAACCGTCACGAGTTTGAACACAAACACGGAATGTGAAAAGTCATGATACACAACGTTCTCCTCATTGGAAAGGACCAAGGTGACGTTGTAGTGAGAACAAGATTTTGGAAGATCGACTTTGAAGATAGTGACATCGTTGATTTTCTACGAGGTTTTGGCGACCTCCTGACAACTCAAGGATTAGCTCCTGACACTCCCGTGTTCGTAGCAGAGAAACACAAAGTTTTCCACTCTGAAGTAGATGGAGAAATGCTGCTTCTTTTCGTGACTGACGGTCGTGATGAAGACCGAGTTATTCAGCACCGCGTTCGAGAAGGTGCTGCAAGAATTTCTACTGCACTCCGTGGTAATAGTATGGGCTACATTCGGGATAATCTCGATGAAATCCTTGGAGAACTCATATTTACAAGATTCAAAGTATCATTCGTCGGTAGCGGTGGTGTCGGTAAGAGCACACTACTTCGACTACTGTTCGGAAAGGAACCTGCACCTGGTGGCTATACTCCCACAATCAATGTGGCCGTAGACTCATCAGAAACGATTCAATTCGGTACTTTCCTCGTTACGGTCTGGGACTTCGCGGGGCAAGCAGTATTCCAGGACCTCTGGAGTTTCTATTTCTCGGGAACTGATGTTATCTTTCTTGTGACGGACAGTTCATTCAGAAATGTGATGCAGACCAAGTCCCTCTTACGAAATATCCGTAAAGAGGCTCCAGCAGTTCCCCTATTCATTATTGCCAACAAACAGGACCTACCGGAATCAATGAAGGCTGATAAGATCAAGCGTCTTCTTGGAGCTCCAACATTCCAGATGGTGGCTACTGACAAGACTAGACGAGAAGAGTTCATTCGTCTCATGCTCGAGGTAGCAGCAAAGACAGTGGGAGTAACTCTTCCAGAGCTACCAATCTCCGAGATGATTACCGTTAGACGAGGTACCGAGGAAATTAAAAAACCCGATGAAAGAGCAAGGGATACTCAAACAGGTGGATTTGAAGTAGTTCCCGATGGTATCACAACGGACATTTCTGAAATCACTTCAAGAACTGGGGAATCGACCACTACAACACAGGCAGGACCTACAACAAAAACAACAACTACAGCCGAGCAACCTGAAGTTTCAACTGAAACTGAACTTGTTGCTGAAGTTGTTCCTGACCGTTCACAGATTCTTCATCTTATGCTCATCATTCAACAAGAAGGAATACCCGATGTTGCATACCATCTAAACTATGCAGATGAAGATATTGACAAGAATGCTGTTGCATCATTGATATCTGCTCTAGACTCATTTGGAGGTATTGATGGTGGGTCAAATGATGATGGTACAAGTACTACTAATGCGCTTGAAACCATTGAGCACGAAGGAAATCTTGTAATGATTGAGAAGTCCAAGAATTTCCTGATGGCCCTGATTGTAACAAACAAGAGTGAAGAAGCGGAACAGAGAAAGACCTTGAACTCACTGCTCTTGGGCATCGAACAGAAATACCATGATATTTGGGACTCATGGGATGGTGATCTTGCTATCTTTGAAACTTCGATGTTCGAAGTACTGACTGAAATGCCGCTTGTGCCAGTGAGCTTCGACTATGTTGTCAGAGCTAGAGAGGCTGGACGCCCATTACCATTCAACAGTCGCGAAGTTGGCAAAGCTGTTGTTGAAGTCAAGACCGCAATCGAGAGCAATGAAACTGTTGGTGGACTTGTAAGAAGTTTGGACATTCCGCGTGAGATTGTAACTGGTTGCCTGCAATTAATGAACAAGTATGGTTGGATTGACTTCAAGGTAGAAATCGGACCTGCAAGTGTTCTGATGAAACGTGGTGTCGTTGATGAAGAGACCGAGAAGGCATATGGTCAAGTGGTCGTCAAGTTTGTAGATCTCTGTGAAGGAACTACCTCACTAGAAGATGTTGTTCGTAAATTGAATGTGAGTCTTCCAGCTATGAAATTTGTTGCAACTAAACTTGTCTTAGACGGTGTTCTGGAAGTTGTTGCATAACTGATAACCGACTAAGTTGGTATCACAATTCTCTCTTTGTACTGTGGAATCATTATTCCCTTGGGTTGAGAATAAGTTGGAGTATGTACCATTATCTTCTTTCCCTTGCAGGAGCCAATGTAGTTTTCCAGATTTGTTGCTGATGAATGAGCGCTAAGTCTAGCATATTCTACATGACACTCATGCGGTTCATATCCATGCAATAGGTTCCACCCTGGAGTTCGAGGAGCTAGATATCCACAGGGAATCACTGCAGCTTTGGGATTATCCCGTTGCTCATTGAAATGATGCCTTGCTAGTCCACCAGACATCATCCCTCCTCCAGCTACAAGGACATCATTCTGTTCAAGGTGGACTCTGTTCTTCTTCATGCTCTCCCAGCTACCGGTCACTCCAACCATCTTTGTAACTCTTTCAGCCATACCTGTGACCATAACTTTCCTATTCTTGGTAATCCCTAATTCATCAAGCATGATTAGTATCTCTTGAGAGCGTCCAACTGCAAAACTTGGAATAATAACCGGTCCATGGTCTGCTATGGTTCGGCTCATTTGCTCTCCTACTTTAGCCCGATCGAAATCTTCTCTTGCCCAATAGGTTCCATCAAAGATGACGTAATCTGCGTCTGTTGGTAGATTTGCTCCTGGAAAGAGGGCTGACTTGTCCATATTGAAATCCCCAGTGTAGAGAATCTTCACACCTTCAATATCAATCAAGTAAACTGCACTTCCTGGTATGTGGCATGCGTCAAGTGGAGTAACCACAATTCCAGGCCCCACTTCGTTACTCTTTTCATATTCTAATTTCACATGGCTCTTGGTGACTTTCTGGATGTTTGTCTCGTTGAACCTAGACACCAGATCTAGCTTGTCGTATTTTCGTGGAGGCATTGGAGTACCGACCTTCAACGCATCATCCATCAAGATCTTAGTTACTCCACCGGTTGGACCAACTGAACACCATTTTCCACTGAATTCTTCATAGAGAATGGGTAGACCTCCAACATGGTCAAGATGAGAGTGACTTACTAAAACAGTATCAATCATTTCTAATTCTGGAACCCATTCAGGGATTCTGTGATTAGCAACTGACATTCCATAATCGAGTAAGATCCCTCCAGTATCGGTCTTGATGACAATCCCACTTCTCCCAATTCGAGGACCACCAAGGAATATAATCTCAATCTTCTTTGTTTTTGTCGAGTATGCAACAGATGGAAGTAAGTCCATCCGAAGTTTCTGTGGGATAAGCTCGAAAATTACCGGGTCAACAGCATCACCTGGGGGTGGTGAGGATAGTTCTTGCAGGCGGGCTGGAAGAACTGTCTGGTTGTTTGTTTGAAATTTCTCCTTCTCAAAGACTTTCTTCATTGCTGCAACTGAATCCTTGACAGACATATCTGAGCCAATTTCTTTCTGGGCTTTTTCGTAAGCCTCTTTCTTCTTTATTTTGAGAAGTTGCAGTTGAAGTGCATCTGGACCCCAATCTTTCAGACCATCTATCGAATCAAGGAAGGACATATCCTGTACTGCTTCTTTGAGATACTGTGGATGTCTTGCTACTGCATCCACGAGTCTATATTTCTCTGAATCCAGTTCTGACTGGATATCAATTCCCAGTTCAGTTCCCACTTCAGAAAATGACGATGGGTCAAAGTATGGAGCTCCGAGAAATTGAATCCAATATCTAACTTCTTTCAGTATGTCTTCGATTGATTCTTTGTTTACTGCAGCATTATAGACTAGGGCTTTACGTAGCCACTTCTCTATAGGTGTTTGACCTCTGATATACCGCAATGAATACCTGTACAAGAACCTGAAATCTTCCTCATTGTAATTACCAAAGATTAAACCATGAAGACAGAGTGTCATTGCTTTGATGATTTCGTCAGATGTGATTGTATCCTTTGCATCTCTGAATATTAACATCAATTGTTCATTTGCTTCCTCTGCTACCGCTAGAGAGGTTACGGTTTGATTCGATGCTTTTGCAAGCTCAAAGACGATGAATTCTCTGGACTCACCGAAGAGACCTTCTCCCTTAGGAATCTGCTTTTCTTTCAGAGCTAGTTTGAGATCGCTCTCGGCTTGTGCAAAGTTCTGTTTGATCAATTTGTGTTTCGTCTTCGGGGGATTTTTCAATATGGTCACACTCTTGTCTATACGATTTCTTCAACTCATGTTTTCTTCTTCACTTGATATAACCCTTGACGACTATCTCTGAGAGAAAGTCGTTTCATTACAACACCTTCACTCATCAAGAGTGAGAGGGCATAGCGTACTGTTCTCGGTGGGAGCATTGTTTCCTCTATTATTTCCTTCTGGCTTAGCTGTCCCTGATATTCAAGAACCTTCAGGACAAGCTTTGCACTCGGTGGTAAATCATGTGCTAAATCTTCTGACATCTCCGATTTCTTTTGGAGCTTTCCACGTAATGCGGCAACTCTCTCGGACTCGAATTTCACGAAAATTGCACTGTGATCCGCTTGTCGAATAAGTACGGGTTTTCCATCAACTTTCTTGCGTATCTGTCCATCAAGGACTGCTTCAACTGCAACGGAACTTGTCAGGTCTCTAATTTCAACTTCCATGTCATTTGGTAAGACAAGAGGTCTTCTTGACGGATTAACGCTGTTGACTGGAATGATTGAAAACACAGGTGATGAATTCAGAATAACTGGACCGCCTACACTCAGTGCATAGGCTGTGCTCCCTGTAGGCGTAGCAACGATAAGACCATCGCTTCCATCTTTCCAGAAATGTTCCCCATTGATGAGTAGAGAGTACCGAATCAAGGTAGCACTGCGTCTGGCGAATATCCCGATATCGTTCAGAAGGGGTGGGGTCTCTTTTCCAGATATTTCTGCGACGAGTCTCTTCTTTTCCTCCCTAGTCCATTTACCACTAAGTAGATCATCAACAACTGCTTCAAAATTCGAAACCATCACATCGAAGAGAAAATCTGGTTGACCCATAGAGGCTATTGGTAAAATCGGGATGTCTGTATGACCAAGGTCAAGGAGTGACTTCAGGAGAAATCTATCAGAACCAATAATCGCAAAGACATCGACATCCATCCTCTTGAGGGATACTCCCTTCTTCTTCAGATTGTCTGCAAGTTTCTGTTCGAGAATGCAATCTGCTTTACGCTGTTTGAGCATTTCAAGAAGGCTTCGTGTGTCTTCAAGCATACTTGCTTCGTGTCCAGAGATTATACCAATTTTCGTCCTCTATTCCTCCTTTGAGGGAGTAACTTCAATGAGAAAACTTGGGGCACTTAAATGACGCGCCGATGAGATTGGCAAATGTTGCCATTAGTAATCTTAATAGTCAACCTTTGCCGTTTGAGCTTTTATTAAAAGTCGTTCAAGAAGACGATTATACGGTGCATACTGATGCCAGAGAACTTCAGCGACATTCAGAAGCGAATCTTAGAACTAAAGAAAGAGAAGAAAGCTCTCATTCTTGCTCACAATTATCAGACACTTGACATTCAAGAGATTGCTGACTTTGTTGGTGATTCACTCCAACTAGCACGCAAATCTGTGGATCCCAATCGCTATGAAATAATCATCTTTGCAGGTGTGAAGTTCATGGCGGAGATGGCCGCAATTCTTTCTCCTACAATCCCTGTTTATATTCCTGACCCAAAGGCACTGTGTCCTCTTGCAGCGTATATCAATGCAGAGAAAGTTCGAGCAAAGAAAGAGGAGTATCCCGGAGTTCCAGTCGTTGTCTATGTTAATACAACTGCAGAAGCAAAATCTGAAGCTGACATGATTTGCACCTCTGGAAGTGCGGTTGAAGTTGTTGAGTCCTTGGGAGTTGACAAAGTACTCTTTGGACCCGATTCAAATCTAGCGGATTACGTTCGCACCCACACTGACATTGAGATAATCGATCTTGACCCTGACGGTCGTTGTTATGTTCATGCACGATTCAAGAATGAGATGCTCGAAGAGTTGAAGAAGAAGTATCCTGACTCCCTTGCTATAGCTCATCCCGAATGCCCACTTGAGGTACAGGAGGCTGCTGATATGGTTGGCTCCACTGGGATGATGGCAAACACAGTAGCTACAACAGATGCAAAGGTCATCTTGATTGCCACTGAGGTTGGAATGGTTCAACAGCTTCAGAAAAGACATCCCGACAAGACAATCATTCCATTCTGGGAAGAGGCTATCTGCAAGCAAATGAAGAAGCATACCATCGAGAAAATACTTGATGTTCTTGAGAATAAACCAGGAGAGAACCTCGTGACAGTACCAGAAAAGTACGTTCCTCACATCAGGAATATTCTGGAAGAGATGAGCAAAGTGAAAGGACAAGGTCCAGCTTCACCTGTAGTAGTCTAAGGACGTCGATTATTATTCTACCAGATACGGTAATTGTAGGCTCAAGCTGACGATTACTTCATGCATTGCTCCTCTGCGGTGGATTCGAATTGGTGACCATCATTGAGTATCTACACCCTCCATTGATAATGGGGTTGATATTGATTTCCTAGGGCAGAAACTCTATACAATCTAACATTCTCATCTACATAGAGATAATATTCAACTTCTTCTATATCTATCATTTCTGGGTGTTTGAACAATGTAGTTATGTCAAGCTCTTCTATCAGATTTCCTCGCAAATCAAGAGCATGAAACTCTTTACAAGTAGAAAGTGGTGAAATATCTATTGTCGGTATCTTTTGATACGTTAATGCGAGAGATCGAATATCGGAATGTTCGAACACATCAAGATGAATGTCTTCTATGTTTCCTCCACTAATAGTCAACCCTCTAGGTATAGTCTTTGGAAACTTGACCTGAGAAAGCTTAGGAAAGCCTGATAGATGAATATCAAATAACCTTCCCTGCATTAATGATAGATCAATAGTTTCAGGTCCATGATAATCATCAAATCCAAGACCAGGTTCTGAGAAGAAGGATGATGGAGTTGGTCCACTTAGAGAGATTTCTGATTGCATAATCCCTTTCTCAATTATATTCTCAAATGACGGTAGAACGATATTCTCAAGTGGTGCGTCCAAACATAGAAACATGATACTACTTATTTCTGATAGTGGCGATAGATCCAAGTTTCTGAGACTGGTAAATCTGGCAGAGAAGTAGATGGATTGTTCAACCCGTGGTAAAATTAGTGAAGAAACTGACCTTCCGCTAAGTTCTACAGAATTTAGCTTAGGGCACGATTCAAGAGGAGCTAAATCAATCTTGACCTCACGGTTAGTGGTAAGATCAAGATCACTCGATGATGTAGATTCGAGTCGAAGACATTCTAATGATAGCAACCTTGCTAAAGGTGATAAATCGATGTCTTCGGAGATATCTTTTACTAGTAGATTTCTTGTTTCATCACTGAGAGTCCTAGGAATTTCCTTCATACCTTGGGCAGAAATAGTAAGAAACTCTTTACCCATAGAATTTGTATAGGTATAATCCATGATTTTCCTTACATTTCTCCCTTTTTAAAGGGAGATGTCAAAAGTGAGGAGTTTCAACTTGATCCAATGATACTTACACTAACGGGAGCTTCTGTATTATGTACAATAGTTATTGCTATTGTTATATTGAAGAAACGGTAATCCTGCATTCACTACAATGACGAAATCTAAGGATGAGATTTTACACTCTGACAATATTGTCAGGGATTTCAGATAGATTGTGAACTACAAAACCTGCATGACCTTTAGATTCAAAATCATCAATTGTGAACATACCTGCAATCCCAATGAATTTACAGAACCCTTGTGACCGCTCGAAATCTTTGAGAGAGTCTCCCACAAAGAGCATGTCATCAAATTGAACCTTATACTCGGTGTTGATATGATTGAAGTGGTCTGCTCCCTTTTCGAATCCTGGTCGGTATCCAAGAATTCCTCTGAAGAAATCCAAGATTCCAAGTCTCCTGAAGTATTCCTCAATCGTTGTCTGGAATGTGGATGATGAAACAAAAACATCAATGCCCATTTCATTCAGTTTTCTAACAGTATCCTCTGTATTATCAAACAACTGCTGATCAAAAATACGGTCTATCTTTAGTTTCTCAAATTCTTCAATGGCGGTTTCACTGTCTCGATGGTCTGGGAAATTCATCTTTACCTGCTGCTCATATGGTAACCCAGTCGTTGACCTGTAACGATGAGTGGCATCTTTTTTAGCGACCCCGAAATATTTCATCATCATCTCGACACCAATCTGTTCTAGGAATGGCATGCTATCTGCCAATGTTCCATCAAAATCGAAAATGACTGCTTTGCAGGATATTTTTTCCACCATCGAATATCACTCATAGAATTCCCTTTTCATGACTCTTTAGACCGTTTTGGTTTGGTCTACTTCTGACTCTTGTTGTAGTCTTCAATGCAGCGTTTTATTGTCTGATATGCTTCATTCAATTCTCGAAATTCTTTGATCTCAGTATGTCCCCCTTCTTGAATCTTGTAAGTTTGGTAGAAGTGTTTGAGCTCGTCGATTCTACTCCGTGGAACATCCATGAGTGCTTTGACATCTCGATAGTACGGTTCATTCATTGGAACAGCGATTATCTTATCATCGATGTGACCTGCATCATCCATCTCCATGACTCCGATTGGTCTTGCTTTGACAAGACATCCAGTAAATGTTGGTTCACTGATCAGTAGAACAACATCAAGGGGGTCACCATCTTGGTCAAGTGTCTGCGGAATGAAGCCATAATCGAAAGGCGCAAAGCTGTATAGGACCCTATCAAGTTTGAAGATATTTTTCTCATGGTCGTACTCGTACTTGTTCTTACTAGCACGAGTAAGTTCAATCACGACATGGATTTCACTTGGTGGATCGGGTCCGGGTGATAGGTCATGGAGATAATTTGTCATCGTAATTCCTTATTTTATCTCAAACAGTTGCATTTGAGCTTTGTCGCATGCACAAAATAGTGAGACTACAAGCCTTTATGAGCCTAGTTTTCCTCATTGAGTATACACGCTTGTGTTGAGGGATAATCTATGTCTGAGCCTACACCAGAATTTGAGGATGACTCTGAAGAATCTGAGATGCTAGACGTTGGTTCATTGTTCAGAGGAACCGCAACTCTTACTCTTGTAGGAGAGATAGTATCAGCAATAATGCTCTTGGGTTCAGGAGCCGCGTTTGTGATAAGCCGCTCAGGAGTAATCGAGGTCATTGAGCTTGACGTTGCTGTTTTCCTTCTCCTTGGTGGGGCAATGATCACCCTCTTTCTATTCCTAGGTGCGATTGGATTCTTTGTTAGATTCAATAGACGGATTGGGAAAGCTGTTATTGGTGAAGGGATTGGTGAGGTCGACCTTAATCGTCCAGGTGTAAAGACGGTCGTAATCATCTATGGACTGGCAGTAGGTCTCATCTTGATTATGGGGGTCTATGGATACTGGCTGGTCTACAAGTATTTCTTTGCAGCAATGGCACTCACATCTCTAAGTATCTTCGGAATTGCTGTATCTCTTGGAATATTCGTCATGTCATTTCTCATTCAAGCAGTCATAGCAATCATTGGTAGAACTGCTACTACGATTATTCGGAAAGTACTAGCTGAAGATGATGTATGAATCATTGAGTCTTCATTGAGAATACCTTTAATTGGGGGACTTACTCGGTGAGAGTCGGTGCTAGATTGTGAAGTTGCATTTATGGCAAATCTCATACATCGTAGGATTGGCGATTGTTGCTCCCCTACTTATTCTTGATACCTTAGGGATACACTTGATCCCTGCAACCATTGTGCCATATGTGGAACTTACTGGAGGAATTCTGCTAATTGCAGGTTCGTGTGAGGCATTTGTAATATCCGTGGAAGGAATCGCACACAATATGCATCTCACAGATTACGTAGCTGGCATTTACGCTAGTATAGCTAGCACAATTCCAGAAATGTTTGTAATTATTTTCTTGATTCTTGGTGGAAATTATGAGATGGCTTGGATCTTAGCACTAGCGACCATCTTCATGAACAGTCTCGTATTTGCACTCTATACTCTTATTCTGCCAAAAGATGAGGAGGGTAATTTCAGACTACCAGATGCAATTCATCATGTTGGCTCTGATCTACTCACAATGGGGGCAGTCATCTCACTATCAGTAGCTCTCTCCATGATTCTTGTGCATTTATTCCCGCTAACTGAAGGCGGAACTGAAATCGCTCAATCCCTGAACTCTAGTGAGTTGATCTTGTTTGGTTCTTGTCTCATTGGTGTTTTCGTTGCTTATCTTTACCGAATCACCAAGTACTACGGGAAATGTGATCCAACATCGGATGATCCGAATGTGGCTTGTGAGATTAAACACGATGTTATGCCAAAGAAAGCACTAGCAATAACTCTGGTGATTGCAGTTATTGGTGCAGCACTCGGTGGTGAAGCACTTTCATCCTTTGGTCATTACGCAATTGAAACAATGCATCTACCAGTCATTTACGCAGCTTTGCTACTTGTGATATTTGGTGGAACTCCTGAATATATCATCGTGGCAAGCAGTCACAGAAAAGAGCAGCTGGAGGTTGCCCTCAGCAATGCATTTGGAGGTATCGTCCAGGTATTCTTTGTTATCTTTGGATTCACCATGTTAATGTCTGGTGTTCTTGGATTCTTAGACCCTGTTGCACAAGGTCTCAACATATTACCGATTGAACTCAATACAGTGGTTCTCTTGATCTTCGCATTCCCGACAATGTTCATACTTCGAGCTATGATAACGGATGATGCTAAGATCAATGCGTTAGAATCGGTGTCGATGATAGCGGTCTTTGTCATGATGCTCTATATACTGCTCTTCTACGGAGGCATATGATTAGGTTTCTCTGGACAACGATTGCATTAGTAGTGACGATATTCACCAATTATCTGAATCTTGATTACACATTCAATGCAGACGTATTCATCTGCATCTTTAGTATCTCCATGTTTCAGCCCAACAATATCTTCACCAACAAATGCTACGCGACCTTCCGCGACAATCATCATACCTGGTCCAAAGAATCTCAGACGTTCACCCTTTTTCGCAGTGTCAAGGAGAACACTTCGAAGGGTTGCTTCTTTCTCGAGTTCTGACATGTTTGTAACTAGTGCTCTCCTTAGAGATAAGCGTTCGGAATTCGAAAGAAAAGAGAACACCAACATCAAATATCTGTTAAATTGTATCATTTACAATTTTAGTATCTGAATTATCACAAACATGAAAAGGTTGAATTCCTGACCCTTTGAAAGCTATAAGGAGATTCAATTATACGTAAATGTAAGGAGAACGCCTTCTTCTTCATCGTAGCGCTGAATTTCTAATATGAGGAGAGGAAAATGAAGAACAAAGCTCTTGTGTTAATATTCTTATTCTTAGTAATATCACTTGTAAATGGCTCTCAAGTAACATCTGCAGAATCTGAAAGTAATTATTCAATCAGTATTGAAGATTCACAATCGGTGATGGCTGAATATGTTCCTCGAGATATTCGAGTAGCAATTTATAATGAAACGAATTTCACTGCCCCATCGTATGCAACTAATCAAGGAGGGATGAATTACAATGCTTCTGGATTGATGGATATTCTTGTGGGCTATGGATATGATGTAACAATACTGGATGTTCAAGATATCTCCAATTATGAGCTTTCAACAGCTAATTATGATGTGTTCTGCTTGGTGGATAACTTTCCGCGGGAGAATATCACCTATCACATAATGGATTTCTGGTTAGGTGGAGGCGGGCTTCTTGTGTTTGATGGGTCTGCAGGATTCCTCTGTTCATTTGGAATTCTACCACCTGAAGCACTTGGGTCAAGTGGATACTCCACATATTGGGCATATGATTCTGATGAAATTGTTTTCAGTTCTCTGCATCCAATATCCAGATCTATTGCTATGCCGTTGAGTATACCTAGCAGCGGTTATTTCAATTGGGATTTCTTGGCTCTACAGGCAACTTCCATCGCAGCTGATTTGACGAAGGTTGCTACAACCGGTGCAAGTCCTAATGATGCATCTATACTTGCGTTCGACCCGAGTTATAGAGGAGGGAAAGTAGTCACTATCCCA
This sequence comes from Candidatus Thorarchaeota archaeon, assembly GCA_016840385.1. The sequence continues at coordinate 25,271 of JAEOSL010000015.1, forward strand.
ACCGATCTTGTTTCTGAACAACTCCCTGAACTTTATCCACTTTACAATGATGCTGTGGATTGGCTAGCACCTAGACCTAAAGCTAGGGTTCTATATGACTTGACACATCAGCCTTGGTGCCCAACGGATACTTGGGAATGGAATGGTGATGGAAACTTCCTAACTACATGGAGAGACGGTTTGGTAGCTAATTCTTACCTTGTAGACAAGCTCCATCCCTCCGCGATGGGCAATTTGACTCCTGAGAATCTGGCTCCATATGACATGTTAGTGACCAATCAGCCTTTGTTGAATATTTCAGCTCCAGAGATTTTAGCTGTTGAAGAATGGGTTACAGCTGGTGGCGGTTTGTTTGTCATTGGTGACAATCCTGGAGTTCCAGACAACTACCATCTCGATGACCTTATCGCACCATATGGAATCCAATTCAATGATACTGTTAGCGCATATTCTCAGGCTGTAGGAGTCTTTGACATGCACCCGACAACTGAAGATTGTACTTCCCTCAATTACCATGGCGCTACTAGTTTGATCTTATCAGGTTCAGCATACCCTCTGTGGAGTTACGCCCCTGGTGAAGTTGCAGTTGGTGCTGTTGAATACGGTGAGGGACGAGTTGTTGTAATCTGTGATGCTAACTCAGTTCTTGATGCTTGGATTACTGAATTAGACAATGAACAATTTGCAATGAATGTGGCTAATTGGTTGACTACATCTCAATCCAAAGTTCTGCTCTACCATGATGTTGTTGGAATATCTCCGTACAATTTCTATAGGTCTGCAGTGGCCACTGCATTGAATGAATTAGGTATCGATTTCATGCTTACTTTCGATAGGCACTACTTCAATCTCAGTCTGAATTTACAGGAATGGGACCTTGTTATCTCTGACGCTAATGGAGCATCCCCAGTGGTCAATTATCGATTCATTCAGGAACATCTTGAAAATGGTGGTAAACTCATTATGAGAGATTTCTTTTTCAAAAATCCGAATGGAACATCTGGTTATGATACGTCACTATTTACCTATATTGGGTTTGAGGGTGCAGGTGTATCTGCAAGTATCACTACTGGTGCACCAACGGTCTACATGTGGAATGAGTATCATGACGTATTCAATAGGCCTGTGGATTTCGCTGTAGATCATTTCGAGTCGACAGCAAACTTCTACGTTACTGATTTCGCCAACGTGACATTACATGCAAATGCCACAGCAATTGCAGGGATAACCCCCTCTCCGGAGGTAAATCAATCTGCCATTCTTCTAGGCGTTGAGGGTCGGGCATTATGTAACATGTTTAGTATCTCACAGTACTATGATGACTTTGATGAATCAACTTACCCAGACAACTATGAACTCTGGCTGAATGAGATCGCATACATGATGAAGCCCACCATTGATTCTCCGGGTGACTTGATCTTTGAGGTTGGTAGTTTGAGCGAACCCACTTGGGTTGCCCATAGCTACGCTCCAGGTGACTATCAGATAAAACGCGATAGTGTAATTATAGCTACTCACGTTTGGGATGGTTCTCCAATCTCTGTAGATATCTCGAGTCTTGCTGCAGGTGTCTATGAATTTGAGTTGACTGTGAGAGACCACGTTGGATATACGGCAGATGATACTATCACTGTCACGATAGAAGACGCAGCCACAACAACTACGACCACCACAACAACGACAGAACCCCCGCCAGGTGATATAACTACCATGATTATTATTGCAGGTGCAGGAGTACTAGTAATCGTGATAATTATCATCATCATGAAAAAACGAGGAACTTAGTGCAACACTAGCCCGTCATACTCATCTTGGCGGGTTTCCTCTTTTCTTTTTTATCAAAGTAGTGTATGAGATGCATTACTAGAAAAAATAAAGAAAGTGTGGGCACCTCTCCTTGAGATGCTCCACTTCATCATTTAGATGATATTGACTTTCTTTCCGACCTTCTCATAGGCTGCTAGAGCAATGTCTAGCTGCTCCTTTGATAGACCAGATGTCATCATGTTTCGTATTCTTGCCTTATCACGAGCAACCATTGGGAATACGATTGGAAGTGCGAGAATGCCTTCATTGAAGAGACCATCACTCAATGCAACAGCCTTTGAACTCTCACCGGTCATTGCGGGAATGATTGGTGTCTGACTGAATCCAGTGTCAAAGCCCATTTGCTGGAGACCCTTCACAAAGTACTCTCTGTTTTCCCAGAGGTTCTTGACGTGATGTTCTTCAGTTTCAAGAATGTCAATGGCTGCAATGCAAGCAGCTGCTGTTGCCGGGGGATGCGAACCGCTTAGGAGCCATGACCTGCTCTTATTGAGCGCATAGTTCACCATGTCACGACTTCCAGCTACATGACCTCCCATCACGCCGAACGCTTTCGAGAAGGTTCCCATCTCAAAATGCACATCGTGATGAGTGAGGTTGAAGTGTGAAACAATACCTCTTCCACCTTTTCCGAGAACTGCTTCTCCATGAGCATCATCGACATAGATCATTGCACCGTGTGGCTTCGCCGCCTTAACGACACCATCTAGCGGAGCGATATCACCGTCCATCGAGAAAACACCGTCTGTGATAATGAGGATCTTTTTAGGATTGTCTTTCTCAGCTTCTGTAAGAACTCTTTCAAGGTCGGCGACATCATTGTGTTTGTATACAAATCGTTTAGCCTTAGTCAAACGAACACCGTCGATGATACTACCATGGTTCAACTCATCAGATATGATAGCATCTTCCTTCGTTACGAGCTGTGGGATCAAACCTTCGTTTGTGGCAAAGCCTGCACTGTATGTGAGTGATGCTTCAGCACCCTTGAAGTTCGCAAGTCTGCGTTCCAGCTCCAAGTGAAGGTCCATAGTTCCAGCGATTGCTCGAACTGACCCTGAACCAACTCCATGGGACTTGATTGCTTCTAGAGCAGCTTCCTTCATTTTCGGATTGTCGCTCAAGTTGAGGTAGTTGTTACTACAAAGCATTATGACCTCTTTGCCATCGATCTTTGCACTAGGAGTCGAAGGACCCTGCAACTCCCTAATTTTCCAATCAAAATTCTGTTCAACAAGTTTGTTGTACTCGTCTCTCATCCATCCAGTTGGGTCTCTAACCATAATCTTCACCGTACTCCAATTCGGTAAATATCGCCCGAAAAAAAGTGGGCGTATCTAGGCGTGGGCGCGAATTTTCCTCTATATTAGGGCTTCGTTGTCGACAGAATGTAAAAAGAAAGGTCTCCCCCTCCAATAGACGCTCCGTAACCTTATAATTTCCAATCTGTAGAACTTAAAAAAATGTTCGTATGCTCATTTGAACATTTCAGTTTCTGAGAATGGGTTCCAATTTCCATCTTTCAGATTGTGTTCAAAGAGTGCTGTTGTATATTTGATTGCGTGTGGAAGAACATCGCTAATTTCGATCTTGTGCTTTCTATCCACTGGCTGAGAATGCCATACAGCGATTGGTGCCCAGGGGTCATCCTTAAGCGCAGTCTTGAAAGATGATTCCAGTTCCTTATCCTGATTCATTTTCGATTTGAAATAGTCTAAGCCGATGGTTTTCTTGACCTGAGCAAATAGAACCATTGGCAATTTCTGCTTAGCACCAGTGCTATCTGTTACAAAGGATCGGAATGCAAACAAATCCCCTTTCAGCGACATATCTTCCATAGGGTCTCTCAATTCTGCAGTCAATATTTTACCAAGCCTCTGTTCTCCAAGAACATCAGTGACCCAGCGATCTTTCTTCCACTTTTTAAATTCCTTCTTGGATATCCAAGATTTTTGCCATTGTTTAAACGACTTAATATCTAGAGGTATGCAAGAATCCAACAGAACTTGTTCTCTGGCCTTTTCCCGTGGCTCAACAAATAACTTTACTCTCATGCTCTCATCGACCTAAGCACGAACTCCATTGATGAATGAACGTGACGCAAAATAAGGGTTATTGATTTTGAAGAACAATGAATACACTCGGATGAACCGAGATATATCACTATTAGAGACCTCTGGAACAAACAAAGATATGCTCGATAGTCTCGAAGAAGCAATTCTCTTGTTGGGTAGGTCTCATAGGTCTGGTGATGTGCTCGATTTCGAGCAAGTTGTTGAATTCATTGCTGGACAACAGATTCGTTATGGTCGTGATGCGGGAATCTTTGTTGAGTCTAGAAATGTGAGTCGCTCCAAACCCCGAGTCTATACTGGTGAGAGATTGCAGACGTATCTTGCTGCAAAGAATATCCTTACGATTGATTCTGCTCGAGCTTTGATACTCTCCGGATCAACCTCAGATGTTGTACAATCATCAATTACCCTTGTTGATAGTTGGTTGGAGCAACAGTGCTTTTCTGATTTCTGTGCTGCTGGTGAGTGCAGACATTCTTCACTTGCCTTCATTCGTTACCTGAATGCATGTAGCAAAACAGATCGTCTTGAAACCATGATTTCTAAGCTATCAAAATTTAGAGATGGAAAAGGAGGATGGAAAGGCTTTCCATATTTCTTCACGCTCCTTGTATTAGCAGAAATTGAATCACCAATTGCAAATGATGAACTTAGCTATGCGCTCGCTTCTTTGGAGCGACGTTTCAAGAGAAGCCGATCTGAGGAACCCTATGCCACTCGACGCAATGAGATTCTTACCAAGGTACAGAATCGTTTTGGACAATCTCTACTCAGTCATGTTTGATGAAAGTACCCTCACGGTACTCTTGAAAAGCTGTTTCAAGTTCTTCCTTGCTATTCATGACAATGGATCCATACCAAGCGATGGTTTCTCCAATTGGCATCCCTGAAACCAGCAAGAACCTAAGATGTTGTTCACCTGCTTTAGCGATTATTTGTTCACCATCTTCAAACACCACTAAATGATCAGATTCAACGAGTCTTTCGCTATTTGCATCAAAGTATCCATGTCCTCCGAATACGTATGCAAAAACGGTATGTCCCTTCTTCACAGAATGTGTAAATTCCTTACCCTGAGGAACTGTGACGTCCATGTATTCAGGATCTGTGACAATCTCACTCACCGGTCCACAGGTGCCATCAATCTTTCCACAAATTATTCTGACCTTTGCGCCGCTCTCTGTTTCAACTGTAGGTATCTGTGAGTCTTTGATATCCTGGTACCGGGGATGCATCATTTTATTTGAACTTGGAAGATTTGCCCAGAGTTGAAAACCCAGCAGTCTAGGCATACCATCTACTCGACCCGGCATTTCTTGATGAACTATGCCACTACCAGCGGTCATCCATTGTACATCCCCTGAACCAATGAGACCCTTGTTGCCCATACTATCTTCGTGTTCCACTGAACCTTCGATGAGATATGTGATTGTTTCAATACCTCTATGTGGGTGCCAAGGAAAGCCCTTTAGATAATCATCCGGATTATCAGACCCAAAGTGGTCAAGTAATAAGAATGGGTCCATCATCTCAGTTTCTCGATGACCAAAGACGCGCTTTAATCGAACACCTGCTCCTTCCATGGTTGGTTGACTCTTGAATACAGTCTTAATTTTTCGAATTTCTGTCACTGAGATATTCTCCACTGAATGTGTAATTAGAATACTATTAACATCGCAATAGTGAATTTAAGTATTGTATCAGGTGCAAATATCTTCTTCGAGCATATATTGTTAATGCTGGGTCGGACTTGAGTACGGGATTTGACGAATACATCCTAATAGCATATATTTATTTACAGACCTAAATAATACACAAGCCGGAGAAGAAATATTGTCGAATCCCCTGGAACGCGCACGCCCAAAGAACACTGTCACTTCAGATATTCCTCTTGTAGGTGAATCTATACTCTATGATGTGTTCAAACGAGGTGGCGAGCTCACTAATGATAGGATTATCAAACTAGAGCGTATGTTCCATAGTACTCTCAGACAGATGGACCGTTGCAAAAATGATGCTAGTCCATATCCAGGAATTACCACTCCAATGGAATTGGCAGTATACATCTATTCTCAGTTGATACAAAACTATGTTGAGTTGGCGATTCCTATCTTACCTCCTGCTGTTCATGATAGATTCCTTGTGGCACCTGAGATGTTTGTATCCTCAGGTGAATTGAACATTCCCAAATTAGTAGAGAAAAAACTCAACCTTCTAACACTATCAAATGCAAATTCTTGGAATCTTTCTAAAATGATGATCAAGCTCATTCGTGCTGCAGTTGCTGCTGATTTAGTCAATAAGAGACTACACTAGAGTTCATCCGATTCGTAAGGTATCGAGAAGAAAACTTCTTCATGCGTGCGTTCGTGTCTTCGTTCAAACATATTGTTCTCATAACTCCCAATAATGATTCTTTCATTGATTCCCCATTCAATGTGTTTTGTGGCTCTTCTTACGGAAATCCCTACATGTCCTGCAATCTCTTCAATAGATATCCATTGGTGACTATTTGCAACTAGTAGGCATTCGATCTTGGTTTTCTCATTTCTCTTTTTCAAGTAGCTTTCAAGAAATGGCAATGTCCCTGATATCAGCATCAAAAGAACTGCTACAATGCTGAGATATACATCCACCTAGTCCACCTGCTAACTTGTCTCTTATTTATCAATTTTATAAAATACCAATTTGAGTATGGCGTGGAACCTTCATCTTATATTGATTCAGGATACCTATTCCTTAGGTTGTTCTCATTAATCATGCGAGCAACACTTGCCAACTACAACTCTCTCCTCACGGTCCGGTGCTTTTCAGGGCACCGGACTTGTGATTAACTTTTCATAATTTTGTCACTTTCAAGATGAATTCTTCAAGTCTTTCAAGAACAACATCCGCAACCAACTTTCCTTTTTCTTTTGTTGCTTTGGTGGAATACCCGACAACACCAGAATCGGTGACGTCTTTCATTACATATGAGGTAGAAGCTCTAGGTGGAGGAGCAAGCATGTCCGCTTCGATAAACCCTGGAACGATACTACGACCCGGTTCGTCTATTCGCTTATCATCTAAAACTCTTTGATCAAGATACCATGCAAGTGAGGTTTCCATATCACAAGCGTGATAGACTGGAGGTGTAGCTACTTCTCTAATTTTGTCAGCTCCCATGGACCACCAATCCACGACGAAAACCTTAGCATCAACAACTCCGCTCATCGCGTGGAGTGCATTGGAAATTGCTGTTTCATTTCCACCGTGCCCATTGCAGAGGATTATTTTCTTGAATCCATGATGTGCTAATGACTTGCAGATATCGACAATAACATTCGCCAAGGTTGATTCACTCAGAGTTATTGTACCCTTGAAATCCATATGGTGGGGTGAGTATCCAAACGAGATTGTGGGAGCTACTACAACTTTTTTCTTACTCCAAATTTTCTCCGCAACTCGCAAAGTAAGTTCGGTTGCAATGTACGCATCATTATCAACTGGGAGTGCAGGTCCATGCTGCTCTGTTGATCCAACTGGTACAAGCGCGATGTCGGTTTCCTTCAGAATTTCTTCAACTTCAGGCCAGGTCATTTTGGCTAAGAGATACTTCTTTTCCATCAAAAATCCTCATTCGAACAATCTCTGTTCTCACTATAATAGATTCCTGTGAACCCTGACATTTATCTTCAAAGTACAAGAACAACAAACTATGTACTTTGGTGACCTCACTTGTGTCCGAGCAGTTGAGTCCTCTGATGTAGATGAGGTTCTAAAATATTGGAACGATCTGAATTTTCGTCGATTGTTGGGTCCTCCAATTCCGTGGTCTAGGAAATTTCTAGAGACTTGGTTACAGCGGCGAGCGGATGCGAATCCTTGGAGGAACGGAATGATTGAGCTTGCGGTAACTGACAAAGTAACAGGTGAGTTCTTAGGATTTGTTCATCTCGAAGATATCAAGAGACCTCATAATCGGGCAGAGTTTGGGGTATCTATTCAAAATCCTGATAACCAATCCAAAGGGTATGGGACTGACGCAACACGAGTGATGCTCTGGGTAGCATTCAACATTCTAGGTCTCCATAGTGTGTATCTTGATACGATGGAAGACAATGAACGAGCTATTCATACTTATGAGAAAGTTGGTTTCAAACAAGTGGGCATCCTCAGGGAAACCGAGTTTATAGATGGGGCATTCAAGGGTCTCTTAATAATGGATATTTTGAGAAACGAGTTTGAATTAGCAAATCCAGACTTCTCTGTTAAGATGAAACCTTAGTCACCAGTTGTATTCGATTTCCGATTTCTACGAACAGCTAACCACAAAGGAATAACACTGATTGGATAGAGTAACATTGCAATTGGGAATATAACTACTCCAAACTGATAGGTTGTACCAAGGAATCCAATTCCAAGTAAGACAGAAGTTAGTAGCGTACCCGTCTGTCTTGGGAATGTCCACATGACTCGTGTTAGGGCGAGAGACCTCCCTCTTCTTGTTTGACTAACTTCACCCATGAAAAGAGAATCCTGGGCTGGTTGAGCCATATTCGAAACCATCTGTCTAGCAATATAGAAAACTACCATCCACAAGAATGGTGTGTATACCATTCCTATCGTCAACATTGGTGCGAGTATGTATAGGGACGTGATTGTCTTCACCTTGCCTACTCTTTCACTAACCAATCCAACGATGAGAGCTCCTACAGCTAATGTAACATTTGAGAGTGCAGGAAGACTTCCTAGAACAACTTCACTCGGATTGAATGCGGCTTCTATCCATGGAATAATGTAAGGAACAACCATCCCTGAACTGAAACCCATGATCAGACGACTGACACCAAACAGAAATGATGTGATTGTGTCATTCTTCGCATCTGATCCGTTCTGAGGTTTCTCTTCAATTTCAATGGGTTTAGGTTTTGCATTCTTTGGGATATTCTTCTTTAACCATCGTTCTGTGAACAGTCCAACGACACCAGTGACGATTCTCAATCCTCCCCAAAGGTAGAAGATAATTGAATATCTGAGCATCTCTGGATTGATACCTGGAAATGCAACTGGGTCCAGAATGAATCCACCTAGTAAGGGACCAATAACTGCGGCAAGTGTTGCCACCGCCATAGTGATACCGTATGAACGAGTTCTCTCCTCACCCCGCTCGGTGTAATCCGCTACGAGGGTTTTGATCGAGGTCATTGTGAACCCAGAACCAATTCCGGTGATTGCATATAGCACAAGGATAGTAGTAGTGTCAAATGCAAAGGGCATCATTATCAGTGCACTTCCAGAAATAACACCACCAATGAGTATTGCAATCCCTCTACCACGCTTGTCACTTATTGCTCCAGCTGGGAAGAGAGCAAAAGCCTGAACATATCCTGCTATAGCTACAATCAACCCGTAGAACGCATCAGTGTTAATACCAGAACTACTGAACATGAAGACAACGAAAAGGAATAGAACAATTTGTCTGAACGAATTACTGACTCTGCTTAGTGCAGTTAGAACGGTAAGTCCGAGAACTTTCGATCTATCGGACACGCCGTTAATGGGTTCAGTAATCGGTTCGGGTTCCAAGTCAAATCCACTGTCCTTCACTCGCTTGGTTCAGACCCCTTCATAACTGTTTCAGTAATGTACTGATTTTTACATAACTTTCTCATGAGGACTACGTGGTGCTTTCTCTCCTAGACCAGAAACATGAAGGTTCTCCCATTCACCTTTCATCTTGAGATATTCCGCTTTCTCTGCTGCATCATGGAGTTCTTCAACAATAGCAAGACACTCGCCTTCAGAGTTCCAAAGTGGATAGATATACTCGTAGAGCATCCTTCCTTTGAAATTGACCCATCCTTCGTAATGCTCCAAGACCCGATTCTTGAGTTCTGTGATCATTTTCATTACAGGCTTCTCAGAAACCTCACCGTGGCATCTCAGAATTGAGGAACCTATTCTTGCTTGAGGGTCTTGTTGCAGCATCTCCCCGGCTAATTTGTTGAAGAGGATAATTTTGTCATCATTATCAACAATTACAATTCCTACTTTCAAGTTCTCAGCAAAACTCTCAAGCAGTTTAAGTGTCACTTTCATTGGTTCCACAAGTTTACGATTAAATCAATTCCATATGATAACGATAATGGTTTGACGAAAACCAAGTTCGGTACATTCAAATCAAGAAAATACAAGCCATAATCTAGTTAGGAGGAATTTGCTATTAGTCCACTATCCGAAATCCCAGATAATTTTGACAAGAATTTGTACATGGATATTATGAGAGAAAATCCCCCATTGACACGTTATGTTTCTCGAGGGGATATGCGTGATGATATCGATGTACCTGATCCTCACAAAGATGCAGATAGAGCAGTCTTTCGAGCAGTCCGGTTTACAATGAAAGATGGTACTCCCCGATTTCAACCAATTCTTGGGGCTGCTGGAACTGGGAAGACCCACCTCTATTGGGTTCTGAAGGACCAAGAAAATTATTTTGCAGCTGGAAAATTCTTAGCTGTTTACGTGCCGTCGCCTCCTTCTCCAGTTCGTATACCCCTGCATCTCCATGCGTGTCTTGTGGATGAAGCTGGAGAACAGATTTTCGAAGATGCAGTTGATATGCTCATCACAAAGTTTGGCGGATTGAAAGGGGTGACCCATGAGATCTATGACTACACTTACGCACTTGAGAGACTGATTATCGACTATCCTGGAATATCCTCGGACGTTGTCAAGGTGTTACTGAGATACCGACTTGATCCTGCTACTCATGACCTTGCTCGACGATGGCTACTTGGTGATGCATTAGGTGAATCGGAAATCGAGCGTCTTGGTGTTCGCACCATTCTTGAAGAAGATGATGTGACCCTAGCAACTCTGAAACTTTTGACAGAAGGTTCTGAGGTGCCCATCGTACTGTTTGTAGATGAGATGGAAGGCCCTTACAATGCCTATGGTGAAGATGGCGAGCGACACTTTCTTGAAATTCTCAAGCGAATATACAACGAATCAAAGAATGTCGTGATTATTGCATCATGCTTGAGTGATGTTTGGAAAAGAGTTTACGATATTGCTGATGGTCCTATGCGCTCCAGAATGGAACCTCCTGTAGAACTTGCTCTCTTTACACGGGATGATATTACGATATTTCTGAAGGAAACAATGAGCAAGTATTGGACACAACAGAATGTAGATGCCCCACCTGATGCGCTCTTTCCATTTGATGAGTCCCTGATTGATAAGGCTTTCAAACAATCAAAAGGTGTCCCTCGGGAAGCTATCAAGTATCTTATCCCCCGACTTGATTCGATTCTCTTCGAAAAACCGGTTGTAGAAGCAGAACCACAACTGGACTATGTGATCAAACTGACAAGTACGGTTGTGACGAATTCGATTGTTGAAGCGCTAGCTATTGCTGGAGCTTCATTGGATGTTGAAATTAAGCTTAAGATATTCGATGAACCTACGAAAAAACAAAAATCTTCAGTGGTTCAACTAACGAAGAATGGGGTCACACAGCAAATTGGAGTCGACGTTCCCAACGTGAAAGATTGGAATCGTAGCGGCGGAGTTGCAGCATTCTATGCAGGCAAGCGACTCAAAACAATTCTTGATGATGGCACAGTCCAGTCAAGTATTATCGTGATTCCTGCAGCAACTAAGGGTGCAAAGTTTGATGCATTGTCATCTGAGCTAAGTTCAAAATTGCTTACAATCAAAATGGATACTGATACAGCTACATCATTCGTACAGGATACGAGTAGTGGTGTACTTCCACACGGATTTGCAGAATCAATCACTGGATTGGTGGATTCATTGTTTGACTAATTATATCGTCTTCGCAAACATACTACAGCAAAAAGTGCACCAGCAGCAGTAACTCCACCAATACCTAGATAGAAGTTCCAAACATTTCTATTGAGTTGTTGGAATTCCGACCACGGATCTGTGATGGAGTAGCGAACGGAAATCTCGCCATCTGGATTTGTTGCAAGAAGGTCTGCGTCAAAGTTGATATCTTCCGTTCCCAAGGTATCAAACACCGTATAGACATCTGGTTCATAGTAACCTAAATCTATCCAGAAGTTATACCGGTGTCCAGTTTCACATCTGAATGTCCCACCAGTTGAAAAGTTTCCAATTGTCCATAGATACAGGATTTCGCGGTCCTCTTGTCCATAGTCTTCGAAATCAATAACAAATGCTGTAAGGTCTGGGTAATCAGTATAGTATGGAATTCCTAGAAGTCCTACGAATAGGTCGCAAGTTTCACCTTTATTGATGATAAAGAAATAAAATTCTTCAGCTGACCCATATGGGATATACTCTACTACAACTCTTGTAGTTCCCGAACTCTCTAATCTGTACAAGTATGGATTTGTACTCTCAAAATATGTTATTGAAATTGTGTTTTCTTGAGGATTAGATACATCATCCAATTCATACGTTGATGTGTATTGAAAATCAATATCTTCTGTTGATGAAATGGTTAGATTATAGACAGCGTCATCTACTGGATCGAGATTACTAACAGCAAGAACATATCGACTGTTATTCTCTGCTTGGAAGCTAAGCCTACACGTGTAGTTATTCAAACTCCCGCATATTGCTAAGTAATCATCAGTATAGTTGTAGTCTGCGAATTCAAAAATTATCATTTCTAATTGGGGCCAACCTGTTGCTCCTACAAACTCAAGAACTGTTGCATTAGCAGTAAGGTCCACTGATTGACTACCACGGATCCAAAGTACAAAGTATTGTGTTGTATCTGCATCAATCCCCTCATAATCGTAATCGATAATTGACATACTCGAAGCATCAACACTCTCGGTGAAAATCGAGAATGTTATTGAGCCACTGAGAAGAATGATGAGAATTACGAGTATCTTGTAAGGTCTGCCCATGCAAGTACTTTCAACAAACGCACTTTTAGGCATTCTCTGTTTCTTGTTCTTCAGATTTTTCAGTTTCTTCTAACTCTTCTTCATCCTCATCATTTTTCATGAAGATCTCTGGAAGAATCAGGAGTGCGATAAATATGATGGCGACTATAGCAAACCCATATGGTTCATGAAGGAAGAGTGTAACATGGCCTACATACGGGATAGCATATACGACAACACCAATGATATCTTCGTGATTTCGATACATTGGATCTGTGAGATCGTTGTTATCGCCTTTTGTAATGTAACGAAGTTCGCCTGTAACATTCTGAATTTCAATTATCCGATGCACTATTGGTTTATCGTGATATACTGCATTGAATACTATGATGTCTCCAACTTGGATTTGATCAGGTCCCCGAGCTTGTAGAACCAATAGATGACCTACTTCAAGAGTAGGAAGCATTGATTCACTCTCAACAACAACAAGTGGATTTGAAGTGCCCATGGCAACGGTAAAGATACCGTACCCTCCAAGGGTGACTCCTACAATTATTGCGATGACAAAGAGTGTCTTAGTCATTTCTGACCGTTGGTCCCATTGCAAAGTCCGACGAGCTTTCTCCATGATTAAAACTCACATCTGGTTCAATTTGGTTCCTCTAATAAAATTGACGAAGAGCGTGAATGCTAATGGACCCATTTTCTTGAGGCCTTGTTAATTATCCCCAATACATTTGCCGCTTCAGCACGTAAGTCTGGTTTCCAATCGCATACATCTTCTATTTTTTCGACACCTGCTTCTTTCAACAGGAATTCTTTGATTATTCGTTCTCTCTTCTCTTCAGCCTGAGCTGCTCGTATAGCATCCCTTCCAGATCCATAACCGCCTTGTGGCATTTCCGATGTTGAGATTACATACCATAGACCCCTGATGATTGTTGTTGCAACAACTTGTGCTGGACAATTTTTGATATGCTCTTCAAAAACTACAGAATCACCTGGTTCCATTTCTTCATTAGACGGCTGTTCTTCACCGGTTTGATCGTAGAAAACCTCATCAAATTCAAAAAGCACTTTCTCGGCTGCTTTTCTGAGAAGGTCTAGAGATGCTTCAACAATGAAACCTTCACTGGTGTTGATTCTCTCGGTATCGAAGTTATCACTCATTTTGACCATGATTACATTGTCAGTTCATGATTAAATCTTTGCCCTTTGATGGCAACTGCACCTATCATCTTAAAAGATAGTTTCCAGAAGGTAACATGGTGTTCGATGAAGATAACCACAATACGTTCGGAGGGACTTGCAGCCCTCTCCTACTTTGTTAGCTCCGAGAACGAGGCAATGGTCATCGACCCTAGACGTGATGCCTCGGTCTATGACAACTTGGCAAAAGAGTCAGGAGTCAAAATTACACATATCTTTGAAACTCATCGCAATGAAGATTATGTAGCAGGATCTCTCGAGCTTCAGTCGTATGTTCCTGATGCTGAAATTGGTCACAGTGAAGAAACAAAATTTGGATATGGAGATTTAGACATCTCAGATGGAGAAGAGTTCAAGATTGAGAAATTGAAAGTGACTTGTCTGAATACACCAGGACATACTGACGACAGCATGTGTTATGTGGTTGCAGACACCTCTGTTGGTCCCGACCCGATTACTATGTTTACAGGTGATACTCTCTTCGTCAATGAAGTTGGAAGAACCGATTTGGTTGATCTCACAAAACATGAACAAATGTCCAAGAAGCTCTACAAGAGCCTGCATGATAAAGTTTTGATTCATGAAGATGACGTATCTATTCATCCCGGTCATGGAGCAGGTTCCGTTTGTGGTGGTGCAATTAGTGAGCAAGAAACATCTACAATTGGATTTGAGAGGGAGAATAATAGATGGCTATCAATGGATGAAGATGAATTCATCCGATCTAAGGTGAACCAACGACTAACGCGTTCATCATATTTCAAGAGATGTGAAAAGCTGAATACCGATGGAGCACCTCTTCTTTCAAGATTGAAACCACTGCAAGAGTTTGATGTAGATGAGTATGAAAATCTACTAGTTCATCCTGACCATCGTGGGATTGACACGCGACCCAGTGCTGATTATTTGGATACACATATTTCTGGTTCAATAAGCATGAGTTTGAAGAATATCGGTCAACTTGCTGGTTGGGCTCTTCGATCAAACCAAACTTTCACATTCATTCTCAATGATATCAGTGACCTTGAGTTGGCGCAGAACTCTCTCTATCGTGTTGGTTTGGACAATATTGTAGGATATCTGAAAGGCGGCTTTCTCGGATGGAGCAATAGTGGAAAAGCAGTTGAAAGTATACCCACTATTTCATCTGAAGATTTGAGCGATGCTTTGAAAAGGGACTCAGTTCGCATTATCGATGTTCGCGAGTCTCATGAATATGAGAAGGAGTGGATTCCAACTTCAAGACCTTCACCCCTAACAAGATTAGAGGAAGAAGTTACTTACCTTGATACAAGTGAGAAGATTGTCACTGTTTGCCCATCGGGTTTCAGAAGCACCACGGCTGCCAGTATTATGAAACGTAATGGCATTGATGATGTTGCCGTCTTTCTCACGGGTCTTAAGAAATGGAAAGCTGACGGATATCCAATGGAGCAATAGATTATGAGTTGGCACAGAACGACTGGTCGATCAGATGTTGTCGCAAAAGATGGTATGGTGGCAACCTCTCAATCATTAGCTACTCAAGCAGGTGTGGAGATTCTTCAGAAAGGTGGGAATGCAGTGGATGCTGCGGTAGCAAGTGCGGCAGTATTGGATATTGTTGAACCATTCTCGGCTGGTTGTGGTGGAGATGCGTTTGCTCTCATCCATCTTCCAGGGAAAAAGAGACCCGTTAGCATTAATGGGTCTGGACGGACCGGTTCTCTAGTCACCCTTGATGACCTGTTGGAGAAGGAATGGACTGAGATGCCTGTTAGAGGAGGACCTGCTGTAACAGTCCCTGGTGCTATGCACATGTGGTCTTATGTGGTTGAGAAATATGGCAATCTTGAGTTCAAAGATGTCTTAGCTCCAGCAATTCACTATGCACGAAATGGATTTCCTGTTTCAGATATCATTTCTCAAGTGTGGCCTTTAGCATCTAATATTCTGATTAACGATTATGCCAAGAAATTATACACACTAAATGGTCGAGCCCCCATGATGGGAGAGATCATGAAGAACAAGGACCTTGCAAACGTTTTTGAGCAAGTAGCTAACGAAGGTTTCCAAGCGTTCTATTCAGGAAAGACTGCAGAGTCAATTGTGAATCTTGTACAAGAACATGGAGGATTTCTAACTCTCGAAGATTTGGAATCTCACAAGACCGAAGAAACAATTCCTATCACAACTTCATATCGAGGAGTGGATGTCTTTGAGCATCCTCCAAATGGACAGGGTTTTGCTGCATTAATCATGCTGAATCTTATGGAACAATATGAAATCTCCAGTTTATCATCGGTTAGTGCTGAACGCTATCACATCATGATCGAAGCAAAGAAGTTAGCCTATGCTGATTTGCATCAACACAACACCGACCCTAGTTTCTACGATGTCCCACTGGAGAAGCTGCTGTCCAAAGAATATGCAAAGAATCGAGTGAAGTTGATCAATTCATCAAAAGCTATGACTGACTACGAATCTGGAGTTCCTGCGCATAGCGATACTATCTATCTCGCAACTGCTGACGGTGAAGGCCGAGCGGTTTCATTCATCAATAGTCTTTATCGCGGATTTGGAAGTGGTCTCGCCGTTCCCGGAACTGGAATCAAACTTCAGAATAGAGGACATCTCATGTCACTTGATCCCAACCATCCCAACAAATTCGCTCCAAAGAAACTACCTTTCCATACAATCATTCCAGGTGCTCTCTACAAGGACAAAGAATTCGTTGGTGTTTTTGGAATAATGGGCGGCGATCATCA
>JAEOSL010000192.1 GCA_016840385.1 Candidatus Thorarchaeota archaeon
CCACCCTACATATCACATGGAAAGGATAGTCGTGTCTGGGATGTTGACGGTAATGAGTATGTTGACTGGTGGATGACCCATTACTCACAGATACTGGGTCACAATAACTCTGAGGTTCGCAGAGCAATTGAGGAGAGCGTGGAGTCTGGAATCCATTTTGGAGTGCCCAATGAAGCTCAGGTTGAGTACGGTGAGAAACTCCTGGACGCAATTCCGATGCTCGAGAAGATGAGGTTCACATCAACAGGTAGTGAGTCAACGATGTATGCTGTGCGTCTCGCTCGAATATTCACAGGTCGTAAGCTCATCGGAAAGACATTGGGTGGTTGGCATGGTGGAAATGATGCGCTCACCTATCACATGAGCCATCCGTATACCGATAATCCATTCTACAATGGAGTATCATTTGATTATAATGACCAAGAGAGTCTTGATGAGATGTTGAAAAAACACGGAGAAGACTTAGCCGCAATCATTGTGGAACCTATAATCGGAGCCGGGGGTGGGATTCCTCCTGAACCTGGTTTCCTTCAGTACATTCGTGAGGAAACCGAGTCTCGAGGTATTCTTCTAATATTCGATGAAATAATCACTGGATTCCGATTTCGTTACGGTACAGCCGGTGATGGTCTGTTCGGAGTTAAGCCAGATCTCTTGACCTTAGGGAAAGCTGCTGCGGGGGGAATGCCCCTAGGTGTCTATGGTGGTCGTGAAGATGTGATGAATCTAGCTACTCCAGGAGCAAAAGGAGGTCGCTGGGTTGGTGGAGGGACATTCTCAAGTCATCCTCTTACAATGACAGCAAGTCTAGCAGTTCTCAGCCAACTGAAAAATAGGAAGAAGGATTATTCTCGTTTGAATAAAATGGGTGACAAGTTTAGAGAACGACTCAATGATATGTTAGATGAGATGCAGGCATCGGTTATTGGAACAGGTTATGGGTCAATCAACTTCATTAGTTGTCTCTCTAGTAAAATTGAGGGGCCACTAGTTACTCCATCTCAGCTAGGCAAGTTATTCGACCATGATCAACAGGATATCTTCCAAAGCTTTCTGATGCAGGAGCGAGTACTTGGATACCATGGTCTTGGAGCATTGTCCTTCTCACACACTGCTGTTGATATTGAGCTCACTTTAAACGGAATCCGGAATGCAATTGAGCTTTCAAAGGAGTTCAATAGTTAACGACTTTATGACGGAGGACCTTGCCTGGATATACAGGATGTTGAGTAGCTCCTTCAACAACAATCTCTCCATTCACGAGAACATATTGAATTCCAACTGGGAACTGATCGGGTTTCTCATATGTTGCAACATCAATAATCGTTTCAGGATCAAATATCACAATATCTGCCCACATCCCTTCATTGATTCGTCCTCTATTTTGTAGGCCTAACCGATTTGCTGGAAGAGATGTCATCTTCCTTATTGCATCAGTTAGAGTAAGCACACCTTCATCTCTCACATATTTACCTAATACTCTGGGATATGTGCCGAATGATCTAGGATGGTCGATTCCATAACCAAACGCCGATGATATTGCTACCCCATCTGTTCCAAACATTTGGTATTCACTTGTCATGACATGTTTGACATCTTTCTCATCCATTGACTTCATTGTGATCATTGTTGCCCCATTGTCGTCAAGAAGTATATTGAAAAAGACATCCCATGTGTCGAAACCTTCTTCTTTCTCTGCAATCTCTGCAATGCTTAAGCTGATAGCATATTTCCATCTCTCTGATTCTACTGATGAGATGAAGATGTTATCAAATCCGTCTGTCTTTATCCAATTCTCCCAAATAGCTGTTGGGTCAGTATTAATGTCGTCAGTAACTTCTGTCATAATCCTCTCTCGAGTTGATGTATTTTTCAATCGCTCAAGCGCTTTCTCTGTTCCGCCCTCTCTTGTCCAAGTTGGTAATGCTGTGATGAGCGACGAGCAACCTCTTTCGTACGGATACGAGTCGTATGTGAGACTCACTCCACTCTTATTGATTTCATGTATAAGTTTCAAGGATCTAGTACTCTGCCCCCACATTTTTTTGTCAGCTATCTTATGATGTGAGATATGCCCCCCACGACATCTTGATTCCATAACGATCGTCTTTACCTCGTCAATCGCATCAAATACAGTTGCTCCCTCTCCGCGTATATGAGAGAAGTAGAGCCCATCGAAAGAGCTTAGCGCTTTAGAAATCTCAACGAGCTCCTTTGTTTCAGCATAAACCTGAGGAGCATAAATGAGACCTGTACTCACCCCAAATGCTCCCGCTTTCATTGCTTCTGTGAGTAGATTTCTCATAGTTTCTATTTCAAGATTAGTTGGAGTTCGATTTTCAAAACCTGATCCTCCAGCAATTCTGAGACTCTCATATCCAACAACATATGCCATATTGATTGCATTTGGAATTCGATTCATTGCATCCAAGTACTCTCTGAATGTGTTCCAATTGAATTTAACATCCTTTAGATGAGGATCGGATTTGACCATCATATCGATGAACTCCTCTCTCTTCTCGGGATGAATTGGGGCAAGACTGGATCCGCACATTCCAACAACAGTTGTGGTTATTCCTTGTCTTACGAAAGAATCAGCAGATTTCACTAATGGTGAAAAAAAATCAGAATGCGAATGCATGTCGATGAAACCAGGTGCTACTATCAGTCCTCTTGCATCTATTACTCGCTCCGCTCTAACTTCGAGCTCTGGTTGAACTGCAGTGATTTTACCCGCTTTGATACCAACATTAAGAGCTGAACCATCGTGCTTACCCCCATCAATCACAATTCCGTTTTTGATAAGAATACTAAATTCATCGCCCATTCAGAATTTTCTCCTAGATTCTTAATTCATCACTCAGCTAATCAACATTCCTGAAATAATCTAAATTCCGTCTATAGTCTTACAAATACTCAGAGTAGATTTTCTCCTTTAATATCACTGACATACAAAACACCACACCTATAGTATCATCTGATTTAGAAGTCTGCCAGCTCATATTATGATTCAGGGCGACTGTCCTTGAATTTCCTCTTACTTCCTTTTCATAAAGACTAAAACCAAGACGACTGCAAAAGCTATTCCTGAACCAATGATAACAGGTAGAATAAGCGGGTCTATGATATCAGCATCGGTTGTAGTGGTTGTGTCACTAGATATTGTGGTATAATCAAATACTCCAAGTGATGGTAGGATATAATCAGTAATCAAGTATTCATATGGGTTGTACCAATTTGCGGTCATCACAATAACCAAGCTATACTCAGGTAAAACCCAAATGAATTGACCGTTGAGTCCAAATGCACAGTATGCCTTGTACGATGATTTGATCCACCATAGATATCCATATTGACCACTAAACTGACCACCATCGCATTCAGATGAATACGCTTGTGTTGAATTCGCCACCCAATTAGCTGAAATGATTTGTTCAGCATCCCAAGTTCCATTGTTCAGACACAAGAAACCAATTTTTACCATATCTCGTGGTTTCAGATGGAGCCCTCCACCCCCATATTCGAGCCCTTGAGCATCTATTTCCCAGCTGTAATTGCTAATTCCAAGGGGGTGAAAAAGGTAGGTTTCCGCAAATTCTAAGGGGGATACGCCTGTTGTACTATTAAGGATGGATGAAAGAAGATGAACTCCACCACCACAGTAAGACCATGTTTCACTTGGTGTGTGTGCCATTGGTCTATCTAATGTATATTGTATCCAGTCAGATTCTAGTTTCATTTGATCCTGGACACTTTCATCCCAATCAAGTCCTGATGTCATTGACAATAAATGCTTCAATGTTATGGATTCTTTTCGACTATCAAGATTA
>JAEOSL010000107.1 GCA_016840385.1 Candidatus Thorarchaeota archaeon
AATGGTTATGGAGGGTTACTACGTTGAGAACGGTGAAATTCAACACCCTCTCAAGAATACCCTCATTGGTATCAATATGAAAGACCTACTCAAAACAGTGAGTAGAGTTGGAAATGATAGTCGTCGAACTTTCAGCATGGTCACACCTTCAATAGTAATTGACCGTGCAAACATTACGTCTGGTTAGATTACATTCGATCAATAACTGGAATACCAAGTATCTGTAGACAGTTTGCCATTGTTATCCTAAAAGCTTGGACAAGTTCCAATCTTGCCTCTCTCACTCCAGGTTCTGCCTTTAGAACTGGACAAGAATCATAGAATTTACTGAAGAGTGTAGCAAGACCATATCCATATGCTGTGATCCTGTTTGAAATGAAACTGGTGCCCCAAGCCTCTTTCTTCATTGCTCGTGCAACATCCAGTAACTCTTCAGGATATTTTGAAAGTGACTTCACTAACTCAAACTCTGGGTCTGATGTAAGTTGACCGATATCTACCTCGCTTTTCTTTTCATGTTCAGTCTTCTCAAGAATTCTATTAGCTCGGGCGAGAGAATATTGTAAATACGGAGCGGCATCGCCGTTAAAATCAAGTGCCTGGTCCCATCGGAATGTAATCTTCCTATCTGGAGATGCGTTGAGCATGAAGTACCTCAGTGCTCCAATAGCTACTTGATTGGCAACAGTTTCCTTGAATGTGTCACTCTCATCTGGATTCCGTTTGTCTACTTCAACCATAGCCAATTCTGTAGATTTATCGATAACATCATCGACCGAGTAGCCAATCCAAGTTCCATGTCTTCCTGAGAAATCCTCTCCTTCAAGACCCACGAATTCGTAAGCAATATGATGTGAATTCTCACTTTCTTTCTTGTAACCCATCAGGTCTAAGACAGTGTAGACCATTTTCTGTGGATGTGCTTGTCGCGAACCAATAACATTCAAGACAATATCGAACTTGCCAAGGTTTCCCTCTTCACCTTCAAGGTTTGTTCTTTTCACTTCTTTTCCATTGGGTTGTTTTTCGAATACTGTGTAATGAAATGGGTCTTTCACAACCCCAAACTTCCAAAGCTGCAAGGCAACATCTGCGCCAGTATAAGTTCTAGTTCCGTCAGATCGGAATAGGATCTTGTAGGGGTCTTTCATATCCTTGAACTCATCAATCACCGATAGGTCCGCGATAATGCATCCCGCCTTATCTCCTTCTTCTGGAATTGAAATATTATCACACTTGAGAATCATTTCCCTGGCTATACCAAGGATACCACTATGGGCTATTGCGCTCTCCCAGACCTGTAAGTTGTGGTATATTCCAAGTCTGTACCCTGTCTGGTTTTGCGCTTCTACGCATTTTCTGACCATTTCTCCACTGAGCTTTGCATCATCACTTTCAAGGTCCTCAAGCTGCCTTGAAACCTCGCGAACTTCTTTCTGAACTTCTTCTGATGCATCGAATGCTTCTTGGACTTCAACGTATAGATGGCCAAGGAAGTGGTCGTACTTTTTCTCACCCGGATCATCATCAATCTGCTTCAATTTCCAAACAAGCTGTGCAATCTGCAAACCCAGGTCATTGATATAATCAAGACGAACAACTTCGTACCCTACAGTTTCAAGGATGTTAGCAAGAGTGTCTCCAAGTATTGCATTTCGTGCGTGTCCAATGTGCCATGGTTTAGACGGATTCACAGCAGGTGACTCGATCAGTATACGTTTGCCTTTGAACTGTGAACTCTGACCATAACTCCCACCAGTCTTTGTAACTGCTGTGATGGTTTTGTTCGTGAAGGTAGCTCGCTCAAAGAATATGTTGATGTAAGGTCCCTTTGTTTCGACCTTGCTAACGAGTGGTTCCTTCTCAATCAACTGCTGGAGCTTTTTCAGTAAGTCTGCCGCGATTGCCGCAGGATTCTTCTTCAGCTCTTTTGCTAGCGCGAATGCAAGAGTAGAAGCTAGATCTCCCATGGATGACTCTGGAGGAACTTCAATCGAGTCGATAACAGTTTCAGTAGATGTTGCAGCTGCTTCTACCAACATTTTCACTGCTGCTTGTTTTGCTGAATCCCATGGATTGTCATCTATGGCTTTGGTCAATACTAGATTCTCCTCGTCGTATCTCTCTCTCTCTCCTGATGTCTTCATAAAGTAAACGCATGACCATATTCAATCGATGAAATTATTAAAAACGAGCATCTTGTAACGATAATTATCGAAAACACTCAATTTAGTTTAGCAAAATGAATGAATATTATACTTGCACAAAGGTGTACATCGATGTTTTATTATTTACTTAGCTAATTGTTTGATTGAAGTACGTAATCCTTATAATCTTTAATTGTCTGGGCAATACTACTCGTCCTCTTTGAGGATTGTAGTCCATCGCCGTACCGAACGTTTTCTCTCATACGCCTGGGAGATAACAAGCATTCGAAACACTGACAGCTCGAACCGCAGCCCTAACCCCCTAGGACTGCATGGAGATGATTGGACTGGCCAGCAAACAATCTAAGACAAAACAAACCAAAGAGCGTACTGGTGTCACCAATTACTGTTGTCCTGCTTGTTCTTGTAGTGATGTTTTCATTGACCACTCACGAGGAGAGGTCACATGTTCGAATTGTGGTGTTGTTCTTTCTGACCGCTCTATCGATCAAGGTCCAGAATGGAGAGCTTTTACTGCTGATGAGCAAAATGCCCGACAGCGTGTAGGAGGTCCAACCGACTGGAGCAAATTCGATCAGGGTCTAACTACCATTATAGGTAGACAGAACGTCGACGCCTCAGGACGAAAGTTAACTTCCACAAGACGTGCGCAGATTCACAGACTCAGAAAATGGCAGATACGTACCAAAGTACACTCTTCCGACAAACGCAACTTAGCCGTTGCAATGACCGAGCTCCATAGGATAAGTTCTCAGTTGAGTATCCCCTACTCGATTCGAGAAACATCCGCCGTACTCTACAGAAAAGCCCTCCGCAAACGACTGACCCGTGGTCGCACTATACTAGGGATGATCGCTGCTTCACTCTATCTTGCATGTCGAGTACATCAAGTACCTCGACCATTAGAGGAAGTATGTGATCAAATTCATATAACCCGAAAGGAACTCAGCCTTTGCGTCCGTTTGATTATTCGCTATCTCAACCTGAAGATTCCCTTCAGTTCTCCAATTGATTTCATACATCGATTCGGTACTGAATTGGACCTTCCTGGTGAGGCAAAGAAGAAAGCGATTGACATCCTGACGTTGGCAAAGGAGCAGAGGCTTACTATCGGGAAAGATCCCAAAGGAATGGCCGCTGCGGCAATCTATGTTGCCAGTATTCTTACTGGTGCACGAAGGACCCAACTGGAGATTGCGCGTACTGCTCGTGTAACAGAGGTTACCGTGCGGAATAGATATAAGGAGATGGTCGAAAAATTGGGAATTTCGACTACTTAATGGAAGGATGTTCTATAAATCGGCAACCCAAACTAAGGAGGGGTCAACCCCCTCCTTCCTAAATTTTCTTTAATTCAACACGGTTAACTCCAGTTGAACGTAGATAACGAGCTTCTCAACCAAGGTTTGTACCAGAAATGGTGGAAAAGCTAGGCATATCCACAACTTGAATGATGGGGCAGGACTCAACTCCTGCCCTCTCTCCTATATTTTGCAATTCACTACTTAATCTACATTGTCTTCTCAGAAGGTAAACCTATTATTGCCTCATTTCAGTGTACATGATAGTGGAGGGCCTCACATTGAGAAGTGCAAAGGTATTGTTACTAATTGCTTTACTCCTGAGTATTACAACAGCAATCGTTATTCTTCCCGAACCTGTTACCGCACAGGAAAGTAACTATCTAGAACCAGGTGATGAAATCACTGGAACTCTAAGTCTTGATCACAAATCTGATTATTATGGTTTGACAATAGCTGAAACTGGAATGTATCGACTAACAATAAATTCAACGGGTGATGCATTACTCTCTGCGTCAATCTCACGGTATAGCTCCGGGTCGGCATATCCAATTATTCAATGTGTTTCCAATCGGTCATACTCTTTTAGCGTAAATCCTTGCAGTATGTATCATGGATCAATCTATCAAGTATCAGTTCAGATAGAATCATTTTTGGAGGATGTTACATCAAACTATACAATATCGATTGAGCGAATGGATTCAATCGAAATTGCTGTAGAGCAAGTTTACACTTTTATGGGTGATGAAGCGACAGGTACTCATTTGATCCTAGATGTAGAGGATTCTTCTACAGCATATGAGTTCCATTTCAATTCAACATATTCGTTTTTCTATTTAACAATCTATGATTCCACAGGTCTTCGAGTTTTTAGTAAATCCACTTCGACCTCATATCCCCCAGATTATCCTGTACTGTTGGATCCTGATGAGTACCACATATTCATTTCCACATCCAGAAGTACAACACAGGAATGTACACTTCAGATAATTCCAGCTGATATTCCTGTGTTGACCAATGGAGATTCAGTAGAACTTGTGTTCTCAGCTGGATTACCCTCCTATCAATTTGCACAGATTTCAATTACTGAAGGAGCTCAACATAGCATAAGTCTGGACCCTCTGGGTGATATTGATGTAGGCTTCGAAATTTGGAATCCCCCTTATTATGGCCCAACTTTTAATTATTGGTATACGGGTGAAACCGAGTCCGTGATTGATCTCACTTTTTGGGAGAAGTATATTGCATATACAGAATTGGCCCTGAATCCTGATAATGAATCTACTTTTTCAAGACCACGATTATCCAGCTTTTCTAGTTCATATACTCGACCCGATTCATTTGTTCTATTATATTGCTATCATTTCGGTTTTGGTAATGCAACTTTGTCTCTGGATATAGGTCCTGAAGCTCCAATTATCTCACCTGATGTTCCAATCTCTACACATTTTGATGGGGGTTATGGCCCATTCTGGAAGCTTTACAAAATGACTGGATTTTCAAGTATGAATCTATACGAGTTCCATTTGGAACATTTTCCAACCACTAATGATATACTTGAACCAACGTATAGGATCTATTCTCCATATACCTCCAGTCAATCCTACCTATTTAGAACACGCCCCTTCCTAACAGAGCTTGAGCAAGAATCTTGGGACCAGTCAAGTACTTATTCAGTTTCACTGCAATATGAACAGTCACAACAGACTAATGATGCATATTACTACCAATCGAATGATGATGAAAGGTGGTTGTACATTTACATTCCCGATGGGTACTATAATGAGCATTATCCTTCATTTGGAGTTAGCTCTGGAGATATCCAACTAGTTGCCAGTGTTGTAGATCCAATCTATGTTTCAATAACTGAACCAATATCAGTCGTCCCTCCTCTCCCAGAAACTTCAATTTTCTATCTTCAACTTGAAGGTAACTATGTATATCAAATCGAGATTTCCGCAACTGATCTACAAAGTTCTGGTTACCTTACACTTTGGAATGCTACAGGCCACCAACTAGCGGATTCACAGGATTACACCAGTGAAAGATTTTCAAGGACATATCTCGTTGAGGTTGAAACCACAGGACAACATACTATGTTGGTCACAGCTAAAGGAGACTCTCCCGTAATAGTAGAAATCACAAAAATGCAAGATGTTAATGCAGGAATTCAACTCCCATTCATGATAGGAAGTCTAGGAGTTGCTGTTGCAGAAGGAATCATCGTTGGTGTTATAATCGGGAAAGTAAAATTTGGAAAAGATAGTGCTGGATAGTTACCTATCGATGCATCAGCGGACAAGACTCTCGTCACATATAGGCTTATCATCCTTCAAACCAACAATAGTTACAGAGAGGATACGATGTCTGACAAGTGTTCCATCCTAGGTGTCTGGCTTATTGAACGAGGCAGTGGAAGGAACATCGTTTCAAGAGCTTACTCAGAGGCTGTAAAGCTGGATATGGATTTGATCGCACCATTTCTCTCGGCAACTCACACTTTCATTGACAAAGCATCAAATGAAACACTTCGTACGATTGATACTGAAACTAATAGGTATGTCTGGGAAGCAAATGACCATCTCCTCTTTGTGATGGTTGTAAGTAAGGCTGCCCGCTTGGGTCATATGCGGTTCGTACTAGAGTATGCTCTGGAAGAATTCATGACCAATCAAGTCCCTGCAGACACTGACGTTGCAACAATGCTGAAGAGCTGGCACGGTGCTCCAGGGAAATTCAAGGAGTTTGGTAACTTTGTTGATGAACTTGTTTCCCAGTATGAAGTGACCGACGAGGTTCTACTCGCTGGAAAATCCATGGACTGTCTGGAGGTGTACAGCCACATCTTTCGCGGAATCATGCGCGTTGATACTGCTAAATCTAAGAGGAAGAAGATTGTAAAAACAATGAACATGTATCTTGAACCCCTCCTGGATAGATATCCCTTCCTAAGTTCTGTAACGCTTGATGAGGTTGGCATTGAGGTTCTACAGATTGATGTCAATACGGTTCCATATCATCAATTGAGGGACTCTCTTGAGGAGTTATTCCGTCTTCTTGCAAAGGTCACTAAAGAAACTGTTACACCAAAGGCTTACCGTGAAATGATTTTTGAACACGTGATGCCTTACGTTAAGAGAGATACTAAGAGGCTTCAAACCTATGCCATACTAGATGACATAGTTCGATACCTCTTCTAGCTATTTTTCAAGAACAATCAGTTGACGTTGAACAATTTGACCCATCTTTCTTTCTGGGAGAACTTCTCTGTTGGGAGTAATGTATAGGCGTTCATCTGAATCGCTAAGGCTCTTGATCATATCTGCGGGAAGCATCCGATATACTCCTAACCCAGTTCCCTCGATCATCTCCCTGATATCCATTGACACCGGACCTGATTTTGAAACAATAACCGGCATTGTCATTCCAACTCGTCCATCTGGTCGTAGAACCTGTGCAATCTGAGTTAAGGCTTCTCGATAGAGCTTGGTCAGATCTTTGATGATTTCCTCAGCTTCCCTTAATGTGGGTCTCTTTCTAGTCACTGGTCCAAGAGCTGGTTCGAATGCAACAGCATCTACTTGTTTGTGAACAAGATTCGTGAGATTTCTTGCATCTCCTCGAAATACATCAAAGTGTACACGCTCGCCAATATCTCTACCAAACCATGTCAAATTGGATTTAGTTCCTTGAACTTGATTTCCATCAATATCGATACCAATAACCTTCATTCCCAGCATTGCTGCTTCCATCAGAAGAGTGCCAGTTCCACAGAACGGATCTAGGACGGTATCTCCTGCTCTTGCTCCTGCAAGATTAAGGAGTGTGCGGCATATCTTTGGACTAGTGCTAATCTCTTTGGAGATGTATGGTCGTGATTCATCACGATACTGCTGAAGGACTGAGTCGTAGATTACCATTGTTCGGGCAATGTATAGATTCTTGTCGGTGAATACAGCTAGTATCTCAGCATTTGGCGGAGTTAGAAGACCGTTTTTAGCAATGGTCTTTGGCCACAACGCTAGATTCATTCTCTTGACTTTTCGACGGTCAGGTTCATCATATGCAAAATAATCTGCTTTACGAGCACCCTTCTGCAGGAGAAGCTTCTTGATTGTATCATCTAATCCTCGTGTGAATCTACGATATTGAATCGGACCTTTCCCATCGACAACAGGGTAGGTGCTAACACCGAACTTGATTTTCCTTCCTCGGGGTCTCTGCCATAAATCGGGTAACCATGGACAACTTGTGAGAATACTAAGGGCTTCTCTGTCTGGCTTACCATTTGTTGGATACGCATCAGTTGGTATGATGATATTGTAGGTCTGTATCACTCGACCTATCTTATAGCAACCTCCAAGCGATCCTTGCATGTCTACTACATCTTCAAGTTTCAATTTTTCCTTGAAGTCAAGAACTACAGCATGTCGTGAGTGGTCAGTAACAATTGCCTCATACCCTCTATTTCGTACATAAACGAGGAGTTCTGCGATACTGAGTAACCAATTTGATCCCAGTATGAATACGTATTCGGCCATTCGTTATTCCTTCTCTATCTCTTCAAGTAGAAACTTTGCGTACAATGCTCCCTGAAGAGGATTTGGAGATTCACATATGAACGTAGGCTTGTAACCAACTTCGTGAACTATTTCCATAAGTGGATACATATCTGGTCCCCACTCACCTCCGAAGGGTTTGTGTGATGCTTCTCCTTTCTCTGTGTACGCAATTGCACTGATGTGGAAGTGCATATTATCCACAAATAGATCTCCCAGTTCATTTTCGAATTGACTGATAATCTTAAGGTAACTACTCTTGTCATTTACCTCTCCCTGACTTCGTGCATACAGATGAGCCCAATCAATTGTCGGTATGCACCCGTCTACATCCTGACATAGTCTGATAATCTGTTCAATTGAACCATACATACTAAGCTTACCAGCTATCTCGGGAGCTAGAAATGCACCATTTCCAAGGTGACCTGCTTCCTCCCAAACATTCTGCAGTGAGTCCCTGATGACTACATGGGCATCCTCGCGACTTAGACCACCATGCGTCCCTGGATGAAATACTATCCTCTTCACACCCATCCACGTTGCAAATGTGAGAGCTTTGATGAGTCGCTGCTTTGAACGCTCACGAATTTGTGGGTCCTTTGATGCAATGCTGATGTAGTATGCTGCATGTAAGCTCATTGCGATGTTATGTTCTCGAGCAAGATTTCCGATTAGTTTTGCTTTTTCTTCACTGGTTCTTAGTCCATGTACTGCTGCATACTCAAGTGAAGTCATCCCTGCTTCCGATAGAATCTCGAAAACACGTTCTACCTTTCCTTTTGCATCTGCAGGATAACCTGCTGGACCAAAATGAACCTGATTCAGCTCAATCACTGCTCCAGAGTGAATTCCCACCGACAGTAGGCATCATCTGGATGCCCGTCAGGAGGACAGAAGATACAACGAGTTTTGATCTTGGGGTCAATCGTTTGTGCAAAGTAACTATACTCGATCTCTCCTACCGGTTTGCATGGGAAATCAGGAAGCCCCTTGCGATTTCGAACCAATTGAACTCGACATGCATTCATTGTGAATATCAAAGTATTCTCGTCTTTCCATTCAGTTGATTGTTTGTTGAGTCTTGCATATACCCGATAACCAAGAGCTTTTTCTAGAGACTTGAGACCTCCCTCTGGATATAATCCAAATTCTTTCATTATCCGTTTGGCTTCAATTGGAGAGAATATCTTCCATGCCTCTTTGTCCATCTCGATAGCTACATCCATGCCATATTTCTTTTCAAGAGCAAGAAAGTATGCACCATCCATCGCTTGCCATGCTTTTGCATATGTGTCGATTATCTTGAGTAATTCTTGTTTAGGTAGATCCTCGAACATCATCCATCTCCAAATTCAATGCGGATAATTCTAGAATATGAGTGATTGGGTGTGTTCCACCCTGTCCACAACTCTTTAATCATGACTTCTATTTATTTTTGATTAAGGATGGAGACCCCGTGACGGAAACAGAATCATCTAGCAAGTTTGACGTAGGCGCATTTCTTTCAATAATTAGACCTCAGAATTGTTTCATCGGAGGGCTCACAGTGATTGCGGGACTTGCCATTGCTTACAATATTCA
The DNA here is from genome assembly GCA_016840385.1 of Candidatus Thorarchaeota archaeon. Next base: position 9,610 of record JAEOSL010000107.1, read on the forward strand.
ATTTCCCTTAGGAGATTCTGCTGGTCTCTCTGCATTCCTCTATCTGTTTCTTTACGGCTATATGACCTACTTTTTCGTAGCTGCTGGTGGAAATGTTGTAAACGACATCTATGATATCGAGGTTGACAAAATTAACAGACCCCATCGAGCTCTACCAAGCGGTCGAATGACGGTACGACAGGCATGGGCATATGTTGGGCTCCTGAGCATTCTCGGGATTTTATTTGCATGGATTCCAGGTCGACTCATCAGTGCACTAATTGTAATTGTCTTTGAAATCATCGGATATGCTTACGCGGCCAAAGTCAAAACACTAGGTCTCGCTGGTAACTTCATGGTGGCGTTCTCCTTTGCATTTGGTGTCCTTTATGGCTCAATGATATTAGCTGAAGTAACTGCACTATCAGTTTGGTATGCGATTCCAATACCAGCGTGGCTCTTCTTTTTCACTGCATTCTTGATTCTACAAGCTAGAGAAACAATCAAGGGTGCTGAAGATGTTGAAGGTGATGAAATACGAGATGTTCGTACAATTGCACGAATCTATGGATACAAACCTGCTGCAATTGTCGCCGGAACTCTCAACTTTCTTGGAGTCTTGAGCTATGTTCTCATTTGGATCTGGGGATTTGCTGATTATGCACTCTGGCCACTTCTGATTCTGGGTGCAGGAATAGTTGCAGGAGCTGGAATTCTCCCCTTGATGAAACCTGATGATAAGAAGAAATTAATGATTGCCAGCACTCTAGACAAAGTAGGTGCACTCGTAGGATTGATTGCGTTTGTGATTATCCCACTTTATGCAATATGGTTTTGAAACCTAGTGGGCCTGCCAAAAGGTCCAGATCAGTATTGTAGTGCATACAATTGAAACAAAGACTGCCCATACAGTGGAAGTGTCGTGAGCTTCTCTTATGCCAAAGACGAGTAGAAATCCCGTCCATAGAAAACCGCCCGTTGTTAAGATATCAATTATCCACCATACACCTGAGTCATATGCAAACGTCACTAATGCTGGCGTTATCGTTGTCAGTGAACTTGCATCGTAGAAATTGACTACCCCGGGAAATCCCGGTACGACTGCGAGTATGATGATGATTGAAAGAAGTCGCACTAGTACAATTGGAATCATGCTATATCCAATAATGGAAAGTGTCTTCATCTTCCCTCCTGCTCCTCCAGCTATTTTGAATGCGAAGTGTGCAAATGCTGTGCCAATAATCAGATAGATTATCCCTACCATGATACTGGGGAGCATGCCTATCAACGCTAAGAGGATGAAGAATGATCCATGTGGACTTGCTAAAACGGGGGCTTCTGTGGTCAATCCTGTTGTTGCATTCAGCACAACTACTGCTGTTACTTTGGACGACAATGAGAGAAACATAGCTGCAATGATTGCTGCGTTAACCAGGATAACAACAAACGGTCCGGCTGCTTCTGGTCTTTGGCCAATATCACGATAGGTTGGAGAAGGTCTTCTAATCACGCCCCACAATCTTCCAAAAATACCCATGAAGCGTACTTCCTTTGCTTCAGGCCTCTTCAATAATGGCAAAATTCTCTCAAGGGTTTCTTCTGCAATCTTCTCTCTACAGACTGGACATGTTGTTGCATCAGCTGGTACGGGACTATCACAGAATTCGCAGCGTCGAACCATAACCCATTCACCTGTGGGGGAACACTAACACTGAATGCCTCTTCTATCTATTTAAGCGAATGCCGGTTGTTTCACAACTCTTCAAATTACCACATTTTGAAGGTCTTGAATATACCAGTTGGGTAAACGATAAGGAATGGAATTAATGCGTCCCAAATGCTCTGAAAACAATTGATAATTATTGCATAGCTAGTAATGAATTCTATCGTCAAAAATGGTAATGCAATCGCTCCATATGCAATGTTGATGGGAACCATAAGAGCCAATCTCAATAGAAATGCAAGTACCATTAAAGTTGCATAGAATTTTGGTCTAGAGAGGGATTCTCCTTCTATACCGTTCTTTGATGTTTCTTCTGCATTGGAAAGGGTTTCCCCCCTTACCACGCGTCGTAGTTTACGTACACCATACCATGGAACAATTATCATAGGCAATGTAGCAATTAGTTTGAAAACTGGTCCAATTGCTGTTGGGTCATAGAGAAAGAGACCCATTGTACCTGCAACTGTACTTACCAAGCCTACCCAAATTCCTCCTATGAGGAATGAAATGATCCAGAAAATAGATACGGGATCAAAAATGGCTATCCCCCAGCCAGGTATTCTTGGAACAAATTCAGCTACAGGTGCAATAGCAATCGATAGTGAAGCAAGTACACTGGCCAGTACTACTTGCTTAACCTTTACACTACTCTCAGATTCCGAAACAAGTTCTAAATCAACATCACTATCACTAGCTGAATTCTTTGTGAATGGAGATGATCCGTGAATAGTGGTATCGACCATGATAGGTTTGCGAGATGCAGCTCCTTATGAATATACCCATATGTTGTTAGATACTCGAAAATGAGTAGGCTCTATGTTGTGT
>JAEOSL010000193.1 GCA_016840385.1 Candidatus Thorarchaeota archaeon
CAGATCCATGTCTATGTGGAGGAAACCAAGGACAGGCTCATCTATAATCTGATCAAGCATCCCCAGTATCCCCTAAGAAAGGAACAAGAGTATAAACCAAACAGAAAGATGATGGCTGCGACCCTCCCACTCTCGTTCTTTCTGGATGGATTGGAATAGACAATATCAGGGTTGAAAAAAAAGAGTGTGAGATGCTCCATAAGAGAGCACCTCTCGGTCATTAGCAGTTCAGTTTCATCCGTGCAAGTGTCGTGGTCATTGATACACTTAGTTGTGGAGACTGGGTTCCATCGCAAGCAACACTGGCATAGTAATATGCGTAGGCAAATGATTTTGTTGGAGACAAGTACAACAGGAAATTGTAGGTGAAAAGACTCTTAGTTTGTGTTTCATCTGGGGTTACAATATGATATGCATCAGTATCAGAACCACATGCAGTAATGATCAAACGATTTGTATCAATCAGGGTTGATATACCTGCTCCTGACCGACAAGCCTCTATGACAACAGTCATCCTTTCATTGTCATAATTGTCTAAAGCGCTATTCATGGAAGCCCAGCTTACCGCAAGACTTCCGGCCCAGCCAAGACCAGTAGTAATTCCATGAGAAACAATGTACACAAATACATAATCATCGGAATCTGTGTTATCTTTGAAATGGTTCAGGTGACTTATGAACGCAGTTCCTGCTTCCCCGGCAGTTTCTGCCCATTCAATGTTAAACTCATACACATAATCGAAATTACTTCCAGCCACTTCTGATTTCATCGAAGTCCAAGAGTTATAGTGAGCCCAGTATCCTTTCCTAACCTGTCCCGAAGAATCCGTTTTATCTTCCAAGGGGGTGAATTCAAGGATAATTGCATACTTATCACCTGATGCAGAATAAGAATCATGAGTAAGTGACGGTTCATTGTGTATTGAAGAAGTCGTTTCAAGACTGATGTACTCGTATTGAATGATCTCTCTGGCTTTAACGTACAGATTATGGCTTTGCCAAGGATTGACATTGACCGTTTTCTTATACTTCCAACTCCCACCCTCATATACATAGGACATTGTATATCGAGTGCTGTCCACGTAGACCCAGACATATCTCTGGAATGCAGCTGGGTCCCATGTTACGGTACACTCCACTGTGATGCTTGAAGGATACTCGGAGTAATCACGTGTATATGTTGGACCATGTATCACAGGAGGATTATATGCTCCTGGTGGTTTCCATGCCAAGGCCGAAGGCACTGTCATAGAAAATAGACTAAATATAACTAACATTACTAATATTTCTTTTTTCAATTTTGATATCCCACCTCTGCTGAAGAATCAGCACGTAGCCCATGCGTGAGAAAGGTAATAACTTCTTTCACCATAGGATTCAGCACGAAAGCGTCACAAGAAATCTCTGAGTGTGTTCTTGGAAAATCCAAGGTTGAATATTAACTGGATCGTCAGTGTCCTGAAGGATTGCTCCTTGGAGGAGTTCGACCAGCACATAACAGCTCTTAAACAAAGACATGGTCATTATTTGAAATGGACTCATATTCCAGAGAACCGAAGAAGGATATCTCAGGCTCAGAGATCTCGTGACATCTAAAAAAAGAGGAAGAGTTTGCGCGCGCAAACTCCGAGCTTCCATTTCTATACACCTTAAATGGTAATTTCCATGAAGAGAATATGGGGAAAAGATAGCCACAAGCGTTCTATGATGCTTCTGGTGCAACTAGAACTCTCAAGCATCATGACCAACGCAGTTTCGTTCCAGTTGCTGTCCGAGAGAAAAAATATTAAGACTGGACTTCATAGTTTAGACGTTCGTTAGAACATTGTTGAGTGCGCTTGACCGTCGATTGGATAGGGGATTGTAAAATTGCAGAGTCTTTCCGCTCTTCGTCCGGGAGAGAAATTGGAGAACGGGATATATCTCGCTGTTTCAGCGGCAGTGATCTTCCTTCTGCTCTCCATAATTCGAACACCACTAGGATGGGATGCAGCCGCGGAGGCCCAAGCGATAATCTTGACCACTCCTATTCTTGCTGCACTGCTTTACTTCAGTCGAAGGGATGAGCATCGTGCATATGGAATCATACGCAAGATGATGCTTAAGTCGGAAGTCGAACTTGAGAGTTTCGTTCTGAAGGCGAGCTACCTTCTCAAGACATGGGAGTCAACCGTTGCTCTGGGATCACGTCCCGAGGATGAAATGACAAACACTGTGTGGTCCGTGGGAACGACCTCCGTAGCGGTATTTGGGCAGAGAGAGTGGGAACTGGATTCAGAGTGATAATGTTCTGTATGGTGTTTAGCCTTACAATACATTTGGTCAGGACCCTACTAGCTGGTGACTTTTTGGACCAAAGAGCCATCATTCTGATAGTATCTTCATTCACACTCTTTTACGTTCAAGACCGGACACTGCTTCGCAATTGGATTAGCAATCGACGTGATGAAACCATGGAGAGAGGGTGTGCCCTTGTTCAGTTTCGAACTTTGGAGAATTACCTGCTCCTCGCCCCTCTTCGAGACTCTATGGAAGAGATTGGTGAGTCTGATGAGGACACTGTGTCTACATATGTGGCGAATCCCTTTCTCAGAAACCTAAAGCCTGAAGTCGATGGTATCGAGATGCTCATTTTGAGAAGGGACTGGCTGATGTTCAAGATGAGATCTGAGGGCCTCTTCAAGAAGGTCAAACACAATGCGGAAAGGGCTCGTGATGGTTTGCTCCATTCGCATAAGGCAACTCTTGATCAATTCATGGACTCTTGGAAACTATTCATAGAACGAGGTGACGATGAATTGTGGCTTAGCTTTGTATATGTGCGTCATCTGGTGATGAGAATGAATATACCTGGATTGGTATCCAGTGACCCCCTGTATACTATTCTAAGACTTGAGCCTGGCGAGGTCGAGGATCGGGAGAAATACGATGCTGTCTTAAGACACTTCTCTGGGGCACCTGACACTGAGAAGTCGGGTGCGGTGGAGAGCCACGATGCAGAGTTCATTGAATCTCTCGATTCACCAGAATTCGAGAAGAGAGAGATAATGGGCACAAAGTTGTTCAGTGAAAAGGTAGTCACTCCCATGGAAGAGGAGAAAAAACTGCTTCAAGCGGTCAATGTTTCGCCAGACGACCCTGAATATTATATTGCTCTGGGAGCTGCACTTTCTGGACAGGGGCGAAAATATGAGGCCGAAGAAGCGATTAGAAAAGCAATTAGAATCGCCCCTGACAACGTGACAGCATTGTATGACCTTGGAATTGTGCTGAGAGATCTACAACGTACAATGGGAGCGATAGCTGAGTTCAAGAAAGTCGTTGAATTCACTCCCAAAAATGCAGCTGCGTGGACAGAGCTGGGAGTACTCCTTTTTGAAATTCGACGTCTTGATAAGGCAGAGGAGGCATTCAGAACTACTACCGAGCTTAGACCGAAATCTGGACAATCCTGGTTGAACCTCGGGGTAACGCTATTTATGATTGGAAGCATTGAAGAGGCAGAGGAGGCATTTAAGACAGCTATCATGCACAACCCAGACTATGCAGTAGCGTGGTTCAACCTCGGAAAGCTGCTTAGTGAAACTGGGCGTCCTAAAGAGGCGGAGGAGGCATTCAAGACAGCTATCATGCACAACCCAGACAATTCAGTAGCGTGGAACAACCTCGGAAAGCTGCTTAGTGAAACTGGGCGTCCTAAAGAGGCGGAGGAGGCATTCAAGACAGCTATCATGCACAACCCAGACAATTCAGTAGCGTGGAACAACCTCGGAAAGCTGCTTAG
>JAEOSL010000016.1 GCA_016840385.1 Candidatus Thorarchaeota archaeon
ACCTCGGCCGCCGCCACCGCCATAACCGCCACCGCCACGACCACCACCACCGCCGTAGCTTCTACGGGGGCGATCGTCTTCGTGCTCTTCAGCAGACATGTCTACTTCCATGTTGACTTCTTCAAGACCTTCTTCGGCTGCTTCAAGTTTTCCGTACCTACCTACGTTTAGACGTAAGTTGCCGCGGAAAAGACCTGTGTAACCGTTTGTAAGATTGTAAGTTGAACCTTCTTCAACTGCGTCAATAGTGTCATCCCAGAGTGGAACTTGTACAATTCCACTAGCATCACCAACAGTGATATCACAGACACGGTGTGAGGATCCGTCCCTTCGGGACTCGATATCTCGCGATTCACCTATGCTGATCACCTTGAAAGAAATGGTGACGTTCTTCATTCGTGGCTTTAGTTCAGCCACAGTAGCCTCAATTGGCTCACGTTCTTCATAACCCATTGTTATTCACTCGCTTAATGCGATACTGCAAGTCGTCAAAACTAGATAGTCCTTCTGTGAAATTGCGATGCTGAAAAAAACACCATTGATAATTCCTGTGATAGAAAGCGCGTCTCGCTTTTCGTGTACCTGCAAATAGCTTCTCAAAATGATTGCTTAAGAACTTGTGCACAGGGGCCTAATTTGCCCAAATTATCAATTCACTATGAATTTCAAAAAAAAACACTGTAAATGGACCCACCCACAGCACGGTAGAGGCGGGAGCATGCTGGGTCCACGGGTGGGTCCGGGGAGGGAGTTTGTCTGTGAGTACTGCAGAAGTTGCAATACGTGACGATTCCAGAGGGAGGGAATCGTTCAGGGTGTGTTACGTTGATTCCAATACTACATGCGATGCGTGAAATATAAGGTCCTCATGAGAGTGAGTGCCGCTTTTTACTATCAAAATGGAAAAACTATTGCATATCTACACGTCATCGCTTGAATCTGCCTACTCATGACAATGTATAAAGGAGGTAACTTACGCAAACAGCCTGAAGTACTCTGGAGTGAACTAAAACGACATCCTTGAAAATTGGAATCGTTGGTGCTGGAAATATGGGCAGGATTCATGCTCGTATTCTAAATGATCTGAACTCATTAGTAGGTGTTGCTGATTCTGCTTTTGATATTGCTAAGAAGACTGCAGATACATACAATGTTCCTGCATTTGATGATTTCCGGACTCTTATTGATGAAACATCCCCCGATGCATTGATTATTGCAACCCCAACTCGCACTCATGCAGAGATTGCAGAAGAGGTTGCATCAAAGTATGATTGTATTCGAGGGCTATTGATCGAGAAGCCCTTTGCAAGTACATTAGAGGACGGGAAAAAAGTTGCAGATATTATCAAGAAAAAGGGCATAGTTACCCTAGTTTCTCACTCCGAAATCTACAATCCAATTGTAGGGAGAGCGATTTCTCTTATTGATACAGGAGCTATTGGGATTCCTCAATCTGTGATTCATGATAGGAGAGGCTTAGTATCACCCGAGAGAATCCCATCTTTGGGAGATGTCTTCGAAGACCTTGGAGTTCATGATTTCGACATTATGGCAAGAATTAGTCAAGGGAAAGCAAAGCTCTATGCACAGGGAGCCACTCAGGGTGGGATATTCAATAGTGGAACAGTGATGGTCAATTTCGAATCAGGGACCGAACATGTCTTCCATCTCTCGCGACAGTATGCTGGTCGTCGCAGATACACTGATGTTTCAGGTAGCGAGGGTTCTTTGATGCTTGATCTATTTGGACAGATTATCAAAATACAGCATCTTGATCAAGCACCAATGGCTGCAAATGATACGATTAATCTTCCAGAACGAGGTGCTACCATCAAGGTGTATGGTGAACCATTGAGAGAAGTTCTCAATGACTTTTTAGCTTGTATTAAATCTGGAGCAACTCCGAGAGTGAGTATAGATGATGCTCTCTGTGCCCTAAAAGTTGTAGAGGCAACAAGAGAGAGTGCAAGTACTGGCAAAGTCGTTGATATCGAGATTAGTCCTAAGAAATAACCTCACCGAATAGGTGTGTTCTTTCAGCATCAACTATACGAATTGACACAGTTTCACCTAACTCAATATCATCATTGATTATGATGGGTTTGTAAGAAGGGTTACGGCACATAAGACCCCCACGAGATCCCTTCTCAGTTACGATAACTTCACCAACCCAACCAATCCAGGATTTGTTGTTCTCTTCAAGTATTTCATTGACTAGTATTGTTAATCGCCGACTACGGTCCTTCTTAGCAGAAGTATCGACTTTGTTCTGGGCTTTCGAGGCTTCAGTTCCGGGTCTATCACCATATTTTGAAATGTTGACAACCGGAGGTCGAACCTTTGAGATTAAATCCATGGTTAATTCGAAGTCCTGATCGGTTTCACCGGGAAATCCAACTATGATATCAGTGGCTATTGTTGCGTTACTGAAGGTCTGTCTTACAGTATCAACAATTTGTTCCCATTCGTTAATGGTGTATTTACGACCCATGGCTTGAAGAATCGTATTGCTTCCAGATTGTAGTGGGATATGAAAGAACTTGAAGAAGTGGTCAGATTTCATCACCTGAACTAATTCACTAATAGAATCTAACACCAAGTTCGGATTGAACATCCCCAACCGAAATCTATGCTGTCCATCAATCTTGTTTATCATGGATGTCAATTCAACAAGATTACTATCAATGTCCACACCATATGTACCAAGATCTTGAGATGTAATACGAATCTCTCTGTACCCTGAGCGAACACATCTCTCCACAGTATCAAATACATCCCGTTTGGAATGGCTCTTTACTGCACCTCTGGCAAATCTTACGGCACAATAAGCGCAACTACCAAGACAACCCTCACAAATGGGAATCGTACAGATCACACTATTTGGTGGACCTTCCAACCAGTTTAGCTTTGAAACATCATTTGAATCAAGATGAACAATACCCACTTCTCCCTTGAGAACACGTGGTACTATATCACTCAGTGATTCAATGGATTGAGGTCCAATTATTGCAGCATATTCAGGGAGTGCTCTTTCAACCCTTTTTAGTGATATCTTGGGAAGACAACCAGCAACTATCACTGGAGTCTTTCCAGAAGATAATTTTTCAAGTCTACTGATTATTCGGTCCTCGGTTGGTTCCTTTACTCCACAAGTGTTCAGTATAATCACATCGGCAGTATCAATGGATTCAACGCGGTTACTATCCATATTTGCCAAAGTTCCTACTATGATATCAGAGTCAGCTGAGTTTAGAGCGCAGCCGTAGGTTTCCAAATAGAATTTGATTGTCATTCCAACACCTAACCGCCCTGAACATGTGGAAGGAGCGCAATCTCATCACCATCTGATACTGAGAGTTCTACTCCTCCAATGGTTGAAACATCCTTCTTGTTAAGCATCACAATCAGATTTCCATCGATGTTCCCATTCCTCAATATCAAATCCTGTAGTGCAGAACCACCTAAGTCTGCAACTATCTGAACAACTTGGAGTACTGTTGCTCCTTCTGGAACCTCCACTTCTATCAACTGTTTATCTAGAAGCCTACGAATTGGTCCAAAGGACTTGAATCTGACTAGCATTGTTCCCAGAGTCTTCAATCAAGGTGCACTATTCAGCTTTTGCATAGTGAGATAAAAGTTCATCCACCAGATTATCTACGGCTTTGATTATCTCATCGATATCATTCTTCGTAGCGTTATCATAGTGAATTCCTACAGTCACCACAGTTGATCGTTCCAGCACCTTGCTTATTTTCTCAGCGGCAGAGTTAGCAACCACATAGTCCTTGTGACCTGGAAATGTCAATGAACTCAGGCTAACGGTTGATGCATCTCGATAATGACTAGGAGTGATATATGCAATTGAAACACCACCAATATGATGTTCATCGCCACCATGAATCGAAATAAGAAGGTCGTTCCCGATTTCTTTTACTTCGAGATAGATAGTATGATTGCCAGCTTTTTGTTCTAAGATCATCAATCTTCTTCTCCCTTGGCAAGACGTTCCTGATACATCTTGTACGATAGAGTAAGAGTCTTTGGATGTGCTGATCGATACTCATCAAGTAGTCGAACAGCAGTAGTGTGAGGTGCCGTCGTTACAATCTCCGGATTTTCATGAGCCTCTTTTGATATCTGACGAAGAGCATCAATGAAGTGGTCCAACTCCTGTTTGGATTCTGTTTCTGTTGGTTCAATCATGAGGGCTTCAGGTACAATCATAGGAAAGTAAACTGTGGGGGAATGCACACCAAAGTCTAGCAGGCGTTTTGCAACATTCATTGCGGTAACACCAGTGGTTTCCTTTAGCTCCTCTGCGGAGATAACACATTCATGCATTCGTGGAGCATCCTGAGAGAATGGGAGTGTGAAACCGGGAATCTTACTGACATGATAGGCTATGTAATTTGCATTCAGTACTGCAATCTCAGAGGCTCTCTTGAGACCCTCTCTTCCAAGAGAGTATGAATACGCATATGCTCTTACAAGCACACCAAAGTTCCCATAGAATGATTTCACTTTACCAATAGATTTTAGACGATTGTAATCAAAATCAAAGAAACCTTGCTCATTTTTCACAATCCTCGGAACTGGTAAGAACTCTTCTAGAGATTTCTTGACTCCAACAGGACCAGCTCCTGGACCTCCACCTCCATGTGGTGTCGAAAAGGTCTTGTGTAGATTCAGATGAACAACATCAAATCCCATGTCACCTGGTCTAACCTTGTGCATTATCGCATTGAAATTGGCACCGTCATAATAGACCAGACCACCAGCATCGTGGACAATTCCTGTGATTTCTTCAATGTCCTTCTCAAAGACTCCAATAGTATTAGGATTGGTAAGCATCAAACCAGCAGTTTTTGGTCCTGCAACTGCCTTCAATGCATCAAGATCAACGAGACCCTCCTTACTTGAAGGGATTACCACAACATTGTATCCAGCCATTGCTGCTGATGCGGGATTAGTACCATGTGCTGCATCTGGAATAAGCATCTCAGTTCTTTGTTCACAATTATCCGTGTTGCAACGATGATACTCACGCATCATCATGACACCAGTCCATTCACCTTGAGCACCTGCTGCTGGTTGAAGAGTTACTGCATCCATTCCAGTGATTTCACCAAGCCATTGCTCAAGTTCATACATCATTTCTAGTGCGCCTTGAGTTGTGGAAACATCCTGTAATGGATGGATCCATGCAAAGCCTGGATGTGCAGCAGCGAGATTATTCTGCTCGGGGTTGTATTTCATTGTACAACTCCCAAGGGGATAGGTTCCGAGACTTACTGAGTAGTTCATCTGAGAAAGTCGAGTGAAGTGGCGTACAATCGCAGGTTCAGAAACCTCAGGTAATTTGGGTGGATTCTTACGAGCCATGGATTTTGGAATGATATCAGTGATTTTTCCTACCTGTTTTCGAATATCATCTTCTGGAGTTGGAAATCTGTGCGCAATAACACCAGGATTTGTTCGCTCGAAGAGGAGTGGTTCGTCCCAATTGGCTTGACGACCCATGTATCTATGTGGATCTCTGCTCAATTAGTTGCACCTCCCTTTGAAACAATATCTGCAACCGTTTGCACAAGTTTGTCGATATCCTGTTGAGTATGAATCTCAGTGACACAAAACAGCATTGACTCTCCAAGTTCTGGAAATTCATTATTCAGTACCATTCCACCTTGAATCCCGTCACGTAAGAGACCTTCATGGACCTGTTGTGCTGTAATTCCATTCTCAAACTGAACTACAAATTCATTCCAGACCGATTCACCTATTGCTGGAGAATTGACTCCTTTGATAGCATCGAGTTTCTTCGCAGCATAATTTGCTTTTAGAGTAATAGTTTCACCAATTTGCTCGATTCCAGATGGTCCAAGAACTGACATGTATACCGCAGCAGTTACTGCTGCGAGTGCTTGATTCGAACAAATGTTACTCGTAGCTTTTTCCCTGCGAATGTGTTGTTCTCTAGGGCTAAGTGTGAGTACATATCCATCTTCATAGGGTTCTTCTTCAGTCCGAGTCATTCCAACTAAACGACCGGGTAGCTGATAGATCAACTTCCTATTGTTAATACACCCAAAGATCCCAAGAAGTGGTCCTCCATAACTTACATGTGAACCAAGATGTTGACCTTCTGCAACAATGATGTCTGCACCATAGTCTCCTGGTGGTCGGAGAATACCCAGTGAGAGAATATCCACACCTGCGACAAGAAGAGCGTCATTTTCGTGGACAATTCGTGCAATATCATCAACTTGGGTCTCAATGAATCCAAGATGACTGGGAATTTCAACATAGACTCCAGCAACCTGATCATCCATCTTCGATTCAAGGTCGGTAAGAGTCATGAGACCCGTGTTTTTATCATAGTCAATCTTGATGACTTCAATATCAGCTGGTTCTGTGTAAGTATGAATAACATTGTAGTGCTCAGGATTGATTGTCCCGGGTACAAGGAATTTGGACCGCTTCTTTTTCACACGAACTGTCATTCGAGCAGCTTCTGCAACCCCAGTTGACATATCATACATTGAAGAATTTACAATATCAATCTGAAGTATTTCAGCCAGCAGACTTTGATACTCGAAAAGGGTTTGTAACATTCCCTGGCTAATTTCTGCTTGATAACTTGTATAGGATGTTACAAATTCGGATCGCCCAGCCAAGGCTGGAACAATAGCAGGAATATAGTGCATTCCAACACCTGCTCCAAGAAAGACACTGCCATCAGAAGCAGGTTTGTTTTTCCCTGCAAGTTCCTGTATTCTTTCAGATACTTCAAACTCGGAATGGGAAGGTGGAAGATTCAGGTCATGCTTAACTCTGAACTTCTCAGGAATATTACAGAAAAGATCGTCTAAACTCTTCTTTCCAATAGAAGCAAGCATCTCTTTCTCTGTATCCTTTGTAATTGGAATCCAAGGATGTTTGTACTCCATCGATGTTGTCTCCAGTGTACGCTGGTTTGCTGGCAGGTCATATCACCAAAATAGCTTTCGGGTCGCACAAAGTTTTGAGATTCAAGGTCAGAATGATTTTTAACCACAATTGTCGAATCGACGACCAACCACAGGAGTGACATCAAAGTGAAGCGTTGGCTCATGGATATCCTGGCCTGTCCAATAAGTGACTGCAGAAGTAAACTCAATCTTGATGTTTACAAGTCACATACAGTGGAGTCAGAAGGAGAAGATATCGAAGAGATTGATGAAGCATTGATCAGATGTGACAAATGTGGTAGATGGTATCCTGTAATTGATGGGATTGCTTGCATGCTCCCAGATAATTTACGAATGGATGGCAAACAACATATCGAAGAGACAGCCTTTCTTGAAAGATGGAGTGAGAGAGTACCTACCGACATCTTGAAGAAAGGGATACCCTTTGGACTGACAAAATAGCCCCGTGGTGTAGTGGTCCAGCATCGAGGGTTTTGGTCTCTTGGACCTAGGTTCGAATCCTGGCGGGGCTACCACTTCTTATTTTTCTTTAACCGAAGGTATATCTCCTGAGTTAGCCATTTGAACGCGAAACAGCCTTTTCACATGAGATAGAACTAAGCGGTCACCATTAACGAGGATATCGATATCCACATGATCCTGAAGACTAGAAGTTGAGAGTTTCTTTTCAAGTACAGCTTGGACCTGAAAGACTCCTGCTGGATTATCCATGGCAATAGTGATTCTCAATGGTTTCTTGTCACCTTTCTCCAAAATGATATCATTAATTGCCATAGCACTGACAGAGTGGATGTCGACCTTCCCCTTTTGGAACGGCACAATTGTACGTCCCTTTGTCATATCAGCACCATCACCAATCTTTGTTATGCCTGCTTCAAGAGTAAGGCATTGGGTATCATCATCATGAGCGTAAATTCCATGAAAGATGAACGAGAGAATATCAGTGGCTTTTGCAGGATCATTATAGATATTCATCAACTTCTTTTCAAGAATCGGACCTGCTAGCTGAATTGCTGCTTGATTGTGTTCATTTCGATGTACTACCATTCCGATATCGTGGAGGTATGTAGAAGCTAGAACAATGAGGCGTGCATCATCAACATCACCAATACCTTCTGCAACTACATTCGGTTGAAAAGTTTCATCAAGAATGTCAAAGACTTTGAGTGCATTCCAAGTGGCGACTTCAGCGTGAACCGGACCGTGGTCTGTATAACCCAATCTTGAAACTGCCATCCTATTTGCAGTTCGAAGATAGGATTGTACTTTTGGAGAACCTGATAGGTATTGATACATCTCCAGAGCTTTTGTATTGTCTGGGATTAGGTTTCTAGCACGTATTTTCTCGCGATCGATTATTTCATGATTATTCATTGAAACCACTCTTGAGGGACAGAGATGACACACCTTTGTTTTGATAAGACTTACTAAGGCGGTAAAATCACTCTTTTGTAAAAAAAGAGGGATGCTAGATAGACTGTGGGTCTATCTAGACGTCTCCAGCTTCTTCCTGAATTGAGAGAAGGATTCTGTCGGTTGCACTGGTTGCCTTCTGGATTGTCTTGAGATAATCCTGTCTGGACTTCTCAAAGGCAACACGACTAATCCGTTGCTTCTTCTTTCTCAGGAGTAGCTGACGCAGACCTGCTTTCGCACCCTCAATTCTCTCATTTTGAAGCTCAAGCTGAGAAACTAGGTCACGATATCGTGGTCCATGACGTGTCATATCCTCCTTGATCTTGGGAAGCTTAGAATCAATCTCTTCAATTTGCTTCTTCAAATCTTGCTCACGTATCATGTACTCTCGTTTCTTGACCTTTCCTCTTCTTCTTGAAGCCTCAAGTTTTTCAAGATCCATATTGAGTGATGTCTTTCGTGAGTAGAGATTTGCGAAATCTATGAGGAGTTCTGAAGGTGCACCCTTTTGTCGTGGTTGTGAGATATCAGTGTCACCCTCTACTCGCGGACCAACTATTTCTTCTGGTAGTTCTACCTTTCTGTATGAAACATAGATAGCAGCAACAAGACCCACTATAATTGCGAAAATGGCTGGTCTAGCTGCTGCTCCAACTGTTGTTTGATAAACAACTGTGATTGAAGCAGGATTTCGCTGAGTCTGATTGTAGAAGACATATCGGTACGTTGTATCAATGATTCCATAGAGAGTTCTGTAACCTTCAGTTGCATCACTAGCAGCAACCGATACAGGAAATACTACACTGATCGAATGGGACAGTATCAGATTATCACCTAAGGTTCCCATTGGAATGTCTAGTTGATTACCATCTGGTGCTGCAGTTTGATATGCACTTGCTTGAACTACATATGTTACATAGAATGTGTATTTGTATGTTGGAGAAAAGCCAACACCACCAAATCTATCACTTGCTAGATGGATTGACACATCATTAGTTACGTTATATTCTCCAGTAGTAGTTAATTGAGATGATGCGAGTATACCAACTTCATCATAGACTTGGATGTTCTTTGCATAAGCAGGAACCTTGAAGATGAGAGAAGTGACTGAACTTCCCCCTGTATTCTCTAAAGTGAAGGTTTCTTGATAGCTTATCCATCCCCAAGCATCAATCATAGCTACGGTAGTTCGCTCAACGAGAATATTCTCAGTAAACAACCTAAGACCAACCTGAAAGACTGTTTCATCAAACGGTGCTAGATTGTCAACCGCTGAGTCAGGTGGAACTTCATTGGGAGCTAGTTGGCCCTCAGACTGAAAGGATAGAGCAAATACTGCATTTGTTAACACATAAGACAAAACTGGATACTTGAGGAATCTGATTTGGTATTCAAACTCAGAGGGAATTGAGAGCCAGAATAGTGTATGCATGTACATAGTTGTATCAAAACTGTACTCGGTCTGGAACCCAATTGGCTCTGGAAAGTGGAGTTTCCAGTGCATCATTCCATCTTCATTTTCCTGACGGATAACTTGGATAGTATTTCCGGATTCATCAACTGCCTCCATAGACAAGAAATGAATTTCATATTCCTCAGGTAAGTACAGGTCAATTGCACTAATTGGTGCGGATCCATTATTGAGAATAGTGTAAGAATCTACAACTCGAGATCCAAAGCTTGCTGTAGTTATGAGATTACGGCTTACTTTAATTCGCATACCAAGTAGAGAGAGGAATGGTCGATCAATTGTGAAATTAATAACTGAAATTCCTGTTGAATTTGATAGATCTGTGGCATTGAAAGTAAAAGTATGATCTCCTATATCATTGCCAGATAAATCAAAACTACTTTCCCAAAGCCCAGTGAGGAAATTGTAGTTCAGTGAAATCCAATCTTCATCGTCAATTCGAAAAGATGCTTGTTTGACGAAGTCATTAGTTGCATTTAGAGCAATCTCTGTAACCCATTCTAGTGTAGAGTCGGCTTCTGGACTAACAAGAATCATCGTTGGAGGTGAATTTGGTATAATTTCAACCATAGCAGGTTCAGTCCAGTAGGTATGTTGAACAGGAAGACCATTGAGTTCCTCGGTGTTTCCAAACATGAAAACAAATGGATACATCTCAGCAGTTTCATCGAGGAGTGGAATGTCCTGGGTATCTGTACTGTTCAGTAAGATTGTATACTCAATCTGTGTCACAGAACCATTATCATATCCACCAGCCTCAATAATTTGTGTTTGATCTAGGTCAGGTAAGTGCTGGAATGTATTTGTTCCGTATTCATCACTGTATACAAGACCACCATGATCAGCTGGATTTGCTGTACGATCGATACCTTCTCTGTAGATACGGGTCAACTCAATCTCGTAGATTAGGTCTGCACCATAGAGTTCGTGACCTGGAGAGTTGTATGCTTCTTCTGCAGGAATGACAAAATAACGAATCTCATTGATTCGCATTCCATAGATTGCTTCCTTGTACATGGTTAAGGCGTTCATATTTTCAACGGGGTCTGTAGAAGCAATATCAGGGAAATCAGCCTCTTGAATCATTGATCCATTTCGTAGGAACAGCTTGTAGTGAACAGTAACTGCATCCGTACCTATCACTCTCCACATATTACTTGAAGTTTCTCCCGGAACGTATCCGACAATAACATCACTGTTATTCAAACCAGCAGATGTGAAAGTTGAGTTGGTATTTTGCCAAGCAAAGCCAATCCAACCAGATGTTGCAGCTTCAAGACCAACATAGAGTAACGAACCATTATGTTCGAAGTATGATCTAACCCCAGTAATAGGATCCGTAAGGCTATAGGCGTACTCTGTTGGGTCTATGATACCATCTGAAGAACCGTAGTGGTTATCGACATAAGGTATAGAGACATTAGTTGCAGTCTCGGCTAGAAAAGATCTATCATCTATACTGTGAGCCAAGTATTCTGTTTCCACTGTATCTGAGATGGGGCTGAGAGCCATCAAGCTACTTGACATGAAGAGCGCAAGTAACAGGAGGGTCCCTATCTTTTTGTTCATTAGGCTCAATACGAATCACCGTTATTTTTTGGGGGTTAATTGTAGGGTCCACTGACCCTTGGATGATGCGCTCGTGCTTTGGTTCGTTATTATAGCTTATGGTTGTTGAAAGCCTGCACGAAAGTTGTTTGTCCGAAAAGGTCAAAACTGAAACGTAGTGCCTCGAGCTAGAAGGATGTATTAAGATGCTTGAGATTCTGATTGCCGTTCTTGTTTCGTTTATCGTAGTTGTATTATTCATGCCTAATGCAATTAGGATGCTCAAGGAAAAGGGAATCACAGGTGTAGATGTTCACAAACCTGACAGACCAGAGATACCAAAGGGCGGTGGTTATATCCTACTTTTCGCAATCGTATTTGCGCTCTTAGTAGTAGTTGGGTTGACAACCGTTCAAAGCTCATCGGTAGAGATGATGGGATTATTTGCAGCACTTGTGTCAATATTATTGGCAAGTATGATTGGGCTATTAGATGATAATCTAGATTTCAGCAATAGAGCTAAAGTCATCCTTCCAATAGTTGCTTCAATTCCAATGATTGCAGTTAGTGTTGGGACACCAACAATGAATATTCCCTTCATCGGTACAGTAAACTTCGGTGTTGCTTACGCACTCATTATAGTGCCACTCATGATGACATTCATTATTGATTCATCGAATATGTATGGTGGTATGAATGGGTTAGAAGTTGGCTTAAGTTCTATCAATGCTTCAGGTCTTATTCTATATGTTCTTCTGATACCTCTAATGCAAGGAACTATTATTTCGCCAGATCAATTACAAGCGGGTGTTGTAGCAGCAGCACTTCTCGGTGCATCTCTTGGATTTTTGATATTCAATAAATATCCAGCAAAAGTACTCCCAGGTGATGTTGGTAGACTACCAATTGGTGCAGCAATGGCAGCCGCACTCATCATAGGAAATATGGATAGGCTTGCAATATTGATGTATACGCCATTTGCAATCAACTTCATTCTTTATCTCATTTACAGAATCTATGTAAAACGAAATGGTGCTGAATGGATGAAATTCGCAAAGCCGAGAGATGATGGGACCCTTGAAGTTGCTGGACCCTTCACAGTCTACTGGATACTTCCTCATTTCTTCAACAATATTACTGAGAAACGCAATGTTTCACTTTTGATACTGTTCCAAGCTATCTTAGTTTACGGCGCATTGCTCCTGTATATTTTTGGACTTCCTCTTGGTCTCGGTCTAATCTAAAACAAGTTAGCAATTGGTCATAAATCGGTATCTTCCCAAAGCTCTGCACTCTGACGATTCATATCGCGGCGCATTCTTTCTAACCTGGAATAAACTGCACTATGTGGGGCTCCTGAAACGAGCATATCAATAGCTCTTCGAGCATAATCTAAACCGGGACTCATGCCAATGATAGAAACAGTTCGACCATAAATTGTGATTTTAGTTTCTGTTACCTGTTCAATGACTCTTCTTGTACGACCATTTTCACCGATTATCCTGCCAGATACTCGCTTCAACTGAGTCGGAGAAGTTCCTACTGCTTCTCGAAGTGATATTATTATGAGCATCATATCCTCGTCTACTAAACTCAATGCATTTTTTGGACTGAACCCTCGTGCAATAGCACGAACAATATCACGCGCTTTCCAAGCAAGCACAGGGTCTTCAGATTGAGCAGGACTTCGTATGGTTACAGAACCCTCGGAGTCAATTTTAAGCTTGACATTAGTTAGTTTCTCTATTCGTCTTCGGACCTTTCCATTACGTCCTACGATGACACCAACTCTGTCAGCAGGTACTCTGATTGTTTCTTGAAAAGCCATTTTATTTCTCACCAGCTGCAACGATGTATCGAGCAATCACTTCTGGTTTCTCGGTTTCCACACCAAGTTTTTTGAAGAAATTGATTATGTTTTGAATGTCACGGAATAGATACTTTTTCGCATTATCGTGACCAAGCAGAACAGCCTGAGAAACGTCAATGAAAACAGGACCATCAGACCATAGAATATTGTACTCGCTCAAGTCAGCATGTACAAGACCTGCCTTTGTATATCCTTTCTGAATCATTCCAATAATTTTATCGAATGTCTTTACAGGATCGGGAATTTCTGCATTCTTCAGTAAAGGAGCAGCAAGTGACTGTTCATTGTCACCGATGAATTCCATTGTCATTACATTGCGCAATATGTCAATTGGTTTAGGTACTCGAATTCCTGCTTCTTGATACCGCTTGAGGTTCTTGAACTCTTTCATAGCCCATTGTGGAATAAGTGAGCGACTTTGCCGTCTAACTCTCTTAAAACGAGGGTCTCCAATGATGTATTCGAGCATAAAATCGGTTTCAGCAGTACTGACACGGTAAATCTTCACAGCGACAGAAGTTCCTTCGGCATCAATTCCTCGATATACATTAGCCTCTTTTCCAGTACTTATCGCACCATGTAATTCAGCTAGAGTTCCACGATTTAGGAGCTTGTAGAGAACCTTCATTGTAGGTGGATCAATTACTCCTTCCACTACCTTGAATTCATCCACATCTTTACGACGTTTGGTTTTACGTCGATCCAGTTCGGATTGGAATCTCTTGCGTTGCTCTTCTGCTCGTTTCAACTGAATATGCCTTCTACTATTTCTGAATATTTACATCTGCGTAGAGGGAGTGATTTCAGAAAAGGCTTAGCCTCTTCAAAATACCTT
Source organism: Candidatus Thorarchaeota archaeon (assembly GCA_016840385.1). The sequence continues at coordinate 14,112 of JAEOSL010000016.1, forward strand.
GAGTTTTCCTCTCTTCTCCAGCCAATCTAGTTCGTTCCCTCGGTAACGATAGACAACATCGCACTTCTCATCTGTCTGAAAATCCCATGGAGTAAGTATAACAGTATCACCAACTCTCATCCAGACTCGCTTCTTCATTCGGCCGGGAATTCTTCCAACTCGGATATTACCATCTTCACATCTAACTCTTACACGATCAAAGCCTAACATTTGGATGATGATTCCGTACTGCTCACCGTCACGTTCACGCGGAGTCCTTACTCTCATTGGTTCGTTATCACCCGGAGGTGGACCTCCACGTCGTTTACCTCTTCTATAGGACAAAATATTCCTCCAATAAGTCGCTGAACCGAAGTCCTCAAGCGACTAACCAGAATGCCGTTGGGGAGCATTTAAGCATATTGAATTGTTTGTTATTTGGAACCGAATTATCAGGTCTCTTCGACATCTATGATTGATTGGTCTGGCAAAATGTAGAGTTGTTCCTCAACAAGAAGCCCATGAATTTTAGCTCCAGAAGTAGTTTCCGAATCAAAGACAGATTCTTCTACTTCAGTTACATCGAAATTCTCAGAATCCATAATCTGAACAGGTTGTCCGAAGACGTGAGTCACAACCATGAACTCGCGACGTTCTGTAAATGGTTCTAGGAACTCTATTGTTCGCCACTTTGCGTTTCTTGGATTGATTGTGAAACGTTCTCTTCTGACAAGATTATAGCATGTTAAATTACCACGAGCCATTGCAAGTACCTGGCATGGCTGCTCACTGACTAGAACAAAATCACCAATTGAAAATCTAGGTAGCCTGAGAAGGATAGTAACTCGATATTTTTTCTTCCCAGTTTTATCTTCACCAATTAGCTTGTAATTCTCCTTTCTTTCAGCAATATATCGTCCCTCGAAATCGTCAGCAATATCCTTTGCAAGATGTTCAGATCCAATATAGTAGTCAATTCCATGTTTGGTGTCATCTATCAAATTGACGAAAGCCTTGTCATCAGTCTTGTATCTAGCTACAGTCGTATCTGTAACTCTTTTCGTGAGCTCCTCCTTTTCGTCGTCGGATATTTCACGACCATCAGCACGCATTTGAAGAATTGCTTCATAATATCCACCACTCATCATCCCACATGTGTCACAGGTACTATATCTGAATCTAATCTCAACAGGAAATTGTTCATCATGAGGGGGAAGACTTTCGTGGGACTTTCCAGTAACAGTCAGAATAAGGTGGGTGACCCGGTCTAATTTATTCACTTCTTCAATAGATAGGGTAAGTCCCTCGTATAATAATTTCATTTCCTGATCGAGGACTATATCCATTTGCTTTTCTGCTAATTCTTCTGCATTCATTTTTCCAATGGATATCTTCTCCCATCCACCAGGTACTTTGACAGAACCACATTTCTTGCATGATATGAGGGGGAGTGGTGTAGAAACTTCCATGAGAGGATGCTGTGCATCATAGCAGCTGCCACAGAGACCATCGACGACTGCTTCTTTTCCACACAGATAACAAGGCGCTGCCAATTGAATCAACATCATTTTACGGTGCATGTCCGTTTAAAATGTGGTCTATTGATCTATTGAATCATAATTTGAATACATCACAACTCTTTTGTTAGTCTATTCTTGTGAAAACATATGCCTCGAAGAAAACGGCACAGACTGGTTACAAAGGAGCCACCTGTATCAGTCTATAAGCCAGCAGGAATTCCAGTGAGGGAACTGGAAGAGATTCTAATTACAATAGATGAGTTTGAGGCATTAAGACTGGCCGATTTCGAAGGACTTAGTCAACGAGACGCGAGTACTGCGATGCAAATAAGCCAGCCTACTTTCAACAGAGTACTTTCCTCAGCACGACACAAGGTAGCCAGTGGATTAGTACAAGGATTTGTCCTACGTATTGAAGGAGGACGATACCGTCTGGCAGATGGAACTGGAATCTTGGAATGTATTGATTGTGGAGCCTCTGTGGATATGTCCTTGAAGGACAAAAGTACCTGCCAAGCTTGTGGATCTACAAAACTCCGATGGCTTAGGTGGGAAAAAGGCAAAAGACCAGGTGATAAGAAATGAGCGTCGAAAGAATTGCAGTAACTGCAGATATTGATAATGGACTTGATAGTCCTGTGAGTGGACATTTTGGGCACTGTAAAGCATTCATTGTGTCTACTATTGAAGATGGAAAGATAATAGAGGTAGAGAGCGTACCCAATGGTGGCCACACAAGCTGTGCAGAACCAGTGAATAAACTTGCAAGCTTAGGTGTTAATGTTCTGATTACTATGGGTATGGGTGGAAGACCTTACATGGCAGCTCAACAAGTTGGACTTGCAGTTGTCAAAAGTAGTGGCGGTACAGTTGGAGAAGCAATTCACAGCTACATAGCAGGACGTCATGAGATGATGAGTCGAGACGGTCTCTGTGGTGGGGGCGGAGGACACAATCATTAGATTGTGAATCCGTTTATTCTAAAATTCTAAAGCTTGACCCACTGTGCGTGAGGATGGCCCTCGATAAAGAGAATAGCCTGCTCATGCACAAGGCCAGCATTTACTGCAGTCTGAACTGCTTTCTTTCCAACCATGTTGGCAATTGTTGCTTTTTGAAGATGATTGATACAATCTGTGGAATTCACAAGTTCTCCACCATAGAATTCTTTGCTCACCTTGAACTTAATCGCTCCATCGATGAGAGTCTTTCCTAATAGTGGCTTATCGCAGATGGCAACAACATAATGATCATGTGTTTCTTTTACACGCATGTACACTTTTGGCATGCTTAATCACTCCAAATTTATACAGGTCTAATGGCTGTACGTGCTCCCAAAATGGGTGCTCATAGTAAAATCTGTTCTAGCCCTTATGAAGTTCTCTGTAGCGTATCAGTTTTTTCTTTCCCTAACTGCGCCGTATTATCTTCTGAGTAGTTGTGGTCGCCCAAAGGTTTCCCTCAGAGAAGCCGCGCCCTGATATCGAATGAAATTTTGTAGGAAACTCACAGTCAAGTAATCTCAAATCTAATCGTCATCGTTGACCCAGGCCATGTCAGCTTTCCACGGACTGACTGATACATCACGCACGAACTCTTCATCCTCAAGATATCCAGACAGCCACTGATTCAGAAGAGCATCTCTCAGAATTCGCTCAATTGTTTCTCTAGGTAGATTCGTTTCTCTCTGCAGTTCTGTAATGGTGACCTTCTTTCTCATGGCGGCAATCTCCACGACGTCGTATTCCTTATCTTTTGAACCTAGACCCAATAAGAACAGTCCACCGACAAACAGGAGTGATCCGAAGACAAGAAGAATCAACGAGGTTGACCTGAACAAGACATCATCCTGCATCTGAGGATCCGTGGTGGTCCAACCGAGAATCATCACCCCAGCAAAAGCCTGCAAATTGAATGCTACTATCACTACCCACGTGCCAATTTCGGTACGGGACCGTCTTGGTGACATCTTCCTATACTCCCACTCTACTAAGGGAAGCCGATGCTTTTAGAGATTTGTAACTCAAAAACAGATGCCCAAGATGGCGATTTCAAACTACCTCCAAAAGAGGAGTAAAGTATTCCTCATACTCATACAGGTCGAATTGCTGTGCTAGCTCCACAGTCTTGTCTTTAGATGGATGGCTCATTCTTATCTCTCCTTGATGTAATGGTATGCTATCGTGCCAAAAATTGCTGTTACTACACATACAAATAGAAAGATTAGTATTTGACCAAAAGCATTTAGTCCTTCATTGATACTCATTCTTCGTTCTCCTCGTCTACCATTTACCAGTTTTTTCTTTCTGCTTCTTGTGGTGTTCATGGTGTTCCTTCTGAGATTTGAACAACCTGAGATTAGATCGGCGATTGTTTTTCTTATCACCGTCTAGGATAGAAGTTGAATCTCTTCTCTGAATTTGGATTCAATCTGAACTACTCTTCCACTCAATGAGTTGATTAGACATCTTCTCATACGGGTCTAATGGCTGTACGAGCCCCACACGCACTACAGACTAATTTATACTGCTTTTTATCTTTTAGAATCTCAGTATCAGGGCGTGTACAGACTGGACAGGTGACGTAGGCGTCAATGTAACGGTCGAGAAGATCGCTAATTGCATCAGGCATAAATTTACCATTGAAGATAGCAATACCACCTTCCATGCTTCCTGCGGTTCCTAATTGGCCAGAAACAAACTTGATAACTTCCCTACCTGGGCGGTTCAAGACGTTTATGATGTCCTGGAAATTCTGCCAGAGACTTCGGTTACCTTGAACGATTACCTGAACTTTAGGTACCTTGAATCTCTCGCCTGATTTCTTGAATGCATCTTCTGGAACTTGCGACCTTGCACGTTCTAGAAGGCTATCATAGTCGTCCATACTTAATTTTCCTCGTTAACGCTATTGAAGGTATTGCTCTGGCTTCTTCGTGAATTATGCTGTTGCAGGAAGATAGCAGGAGGGGGTTATCTCGTTGATGAAGCCATCCTCAATGAGTTTGAAGATTTTTGTTTGAGTATCAATAGCATCCTTTCCCTTTTCTTCAAAGAATGCTACAATGTCCTTCAGATTCACTCCCTTAGGTGTAGCATGTAGCTCAATGTAGCTGAGTATCTGTTTAATGGGACCAGTCAAAGAGGAGGATGTTGGTCCACCTACGATTGTAGTCAGTTGTTGCTGACCCTCATCACTACTAACATCGGTTGTAATTCCACTACGGGTGAGAATTGCTTGGTATCGTTCTAAGAGATGAAGTCCCATATAGTTAGGATCTGTGACTTCTTTGACTATCTCTGGGACGAGAAATATCTCATTCTCATACTTGGGATCCTTACTCTTGCGAACTTTGCCTATGACTAGAGCTAGAATGTCTTCCTTGACTCCTTCAAGTAGGACAGCTTCTTCCTCTCCCCACACCTTGACGTTGATAGTATCCGTTCCATCATCAAGTGTGATACTCGTGAACCTCTTCCCACCCTCAGCATTAGCTTCTTTGTTGAACTTGCTAACAACAAACCCAACAACCACTACTCTACGAAGTTCAACTCCGTAAGAAGATGTTACATGAGGACCATTATCTTCTCCAAACGTACCATTCACAATATCAGAGATGGAGGCTCTGACAGCGGTCATTCTTTTTCGCATTTGTGGGATTCACCTTTTCCCTTGGTATAGAATAGGTCAGTCACTATTTATGGGTAGCTAACTCTCCGAAACGAATAGACTCCTAATTATAGACCACGAGATTGACATGACCTCTACAGGCTTGGGTTCTAACTTGCTTGTTCCTTCGGTGTATGAAATCGATCTTTCTGTGAATATATCAATACTGAGGCAATTATAATGATGAATCCGACTGGAATCATTTCATATGGGATTTGAAAAACTGGTACATTAGGAAATCTATCAATGCTCTGAGCTTCTCCAGGAATTGTATATGGGCCAGGCCCCTGGTAATCGCTCCAGATGTTTCCCCTGCTTATACCATCGTCCCAGACATTGAAGATACCATCATCAACTGCATTCTTATCTGTGTTCGAAATGAAGGAATTCCAATAGATCAAGTTATGTGATGTTGTCGAGCTCAATAAGATTCCAATCTCATTCTCATGCACGATGTTATTGGTAAATAGAGTGTAGTTTGATGATGATAGCTCAACACCCACTTCATTTCCAAAGATATCATTTTCAGACAGTGAGCAATTATTCGACATGTAGATTGAAACGCCTATCCTATTATGCGATATTGTGTTTTCAATAAAATGACAACTAGTAGAAGCAACAATTTCGATGCCACGATAGGAGTTGTTATTCATTTGAGTTCCTTCAATTCCGATTCTCTCAGAAGACGATACAGACATACCTATCTGATGTTCATCTATGCTACCATTTACAATGGTACAATTATACGAGTTTTCGATATTGACACCTACCATTGAATTATTCTTGGAAACAATATCAGACAGAGTGCAATCTGCAGAATTAATAATCTGTACTCCCATCGAAAGGTTTTGAAATATTCCACCGCTAACCATTGTTCTTGTTACATTAACAAATATCAACTGAGAATAAAGAGCGCCATCGATAATTGAGTCACAAGTATCTCTGAAGTAACCGAGCATCTTTCCATTGAAATAATTATCATAAATCTGATGAAGCCAATGAGTTAGATTGCTACTATAAATATTCAATCCTTCTATAAGCCCGAAGTTGTGTCCTACTGTACAATTAGTAGAATATGAAAGAACAATCCCGCTCACGAAATTTCCAAGAACCAAACACTTCCTAGAATTATGGATATAAATCTCATCTCTTCCACGATTTCCTGTTACTGTATTGTTGGAAACAACATTGTTGTTACAGGAATCAATAACAATTTCATGCCATGTGTCTTCGATTGTATTGTTACGGAACACATTTTCAGTGCTCTGTAGGTCGACTATCCCACTTCCAAGACCCGACATTGTGGACAATTCGATAGTTCCATGAGTTACATTTCTCAGATATACACCAGTTCCATGATGAGTGAGCAGCCATGAAAACGAACAATTTCGGATGACAAAATAACTGCTGGTGTTGGATATCTTGACGCAATCATCATCTGACATAATTGCAAGTCCTTCAATTAGGTAAGGGTTTGATATGCTCCCATTTCCAGGCCATCCTTGTGATATGAAATCGCTGTCCGAAGCAATTGTAATACTCTCATGAACTACATAGTTACTAGGAATTGCAATAGATCTACTCTCCTGTAAACCGGTTGAAAATGAAGATGCCTGTTTGGATGATCCCATAACCAAGAATATGCAGAAGATTAGCACAATCACTCCTCGATATTTTGTGGAGGAATAGAATTCCTTTGATTCTTGGTGATTCTTATTCATCCTAACCAGCATCGTATTCCTTGTATATCAATCATACCTAGTTGGGCAAAGTTCGAACACCGCACGATGTGTAATAACAATCAAATTCGAACCCACCCCATGAGTGAGCAAGTGCATAGTCTATGTCTGTGTTACCTATAGCAAGATTGGTTCCCCAGAATTGCTCGATAAACAGATTTTGATTTAAACCGGGTGTAACAGGACTTCCAACATATGCACGAGCATTGTAATCCATAAATGCATCGCCCATAGTAGTAGAATAGAGGCTATAACATGAAAGAATAGTGATGATACAGGAATCAGGAAGACAGTAGTAAGTATCTGTTGATATCCAGCAACTTGTAATATCACTAGCATACACATCACCACCAAAACACCTCCAAAATACGTCTTGGGTTCCAGTATAATTACCATGTGCATTCACCATATATGCACCAATCGTTTTAGAGTACCAATCTGGTTTGTAATAGTATTTCTTTGAACAGAACTTCAAATCAGACTTTACTTGTGAAATTGTGGGATCTCTACGAGTTAATTCGTGTGTAATCCAACTATTGGCAATTAGAACTTGTCCAATATCTAGAATCCAATTACTCTCAGCTTCAGTCATAAAATGGTTGAGAAAATATATTCTGGGTTCACGAGGTGGAGGCCCCGCCGGTATAAATGGACCAGTCACCTTCGATACAGAATCTTGAAGGCCTCGCACCTGGGGAACAGTGGATGGTGCATTCTCATTTTCAAACCATTCTGCAATTGTCCTATTTCTAATTTCATTCGATTTGCATTGAACATATGAATCAAGCAACGACCTTATTTCTATGAGTCCTATTGTTTCACTGTCAATAAGCACATGAGCGGAGTATTGAATTTCATCATATTCCGTTGCAACATAAAGGGACAATGACTTGTTATTCAGGAATCTAATACTAAGAAATGTTCCCTCATAATAGTCGCTAATATCTAGAGTTACGATTTGCTTTCTATCCGGTAATATCGAAACTTTCTTGACTATGGGAACATTCTCTGACTCCTTTTCTAAACATGAGAGATAATTGAAACAAAGATGAATGTCACAATATCCATCAGACTTAACTCTAAGCGTAATTTCTCCATCTACATTCAAATTAACAGTCATTGACTCATGGTCAATACTTGTGCCAACCAGAGATGAAGTAATAATTACATCTGATTCCATTCCATCGCCCAATTCTTGACTGGCAATAGCAAAAGGAATCGAACCAAGAATTACAATAATTAGCATACACCCAATCCAACGTCCACGCATATTACGAAACCCTCACGTCTATATTCGACTCGTTCTGTTATATACTCATGCAATCCTTTCATATTGAGCAATCAGAAGAAATCAGAAAGCGAGCTTTGATGAATGGACCCCCGTATCTCCTCTAGTGCAGTCTGAAGTCGTTTAAGGGACTTCTCAATTCTACTCTCACTAAAATCATGTTCTTTACAGAGGATTCTCTTAATCTCGTCAGGTTGCGGGGCAGACCATGTGGGATTCTCCAGCTTCATCTTTGGTGGATTCAGAAAGATGTTTCGAATCTCATCATATGGAAAATCGAATTTTTCTCCTTTCTCTTCTTCAATAGCTTCAAGAGTACCGTGCTTCTTGATTAGTTTTAGAGCGGTCTTTGGGCCAACACCTTTGACACTATCATTGTAGTCAGTACCAACCAGTATTGCAATATCGATTAATTGTTCGCGAGTAATTCCCAGTAATTCGAGGTTCTGGTCTAATAGAATCAACTCAGGATCTATACTCTTGTACTTCTTAGAACGTGAAACTCTTCGTCTACCAGAGATTGAAAGATTACGAATCATTCGAGGACAATTATAGAGTAATGAGTCATTATCCTGACTGGCACTCGCCCACACTATTCCCTCTCGAGCCATTTGTGCAGCTACTGCTTCTCCCTCAGAGGGAGCTTGGATTACAGGAATACCAAGCGCTCGAAGAAGATCTTTACTCTCATCAATCATGGGACCAGTGAGTCTTGAGCTAGCTTGACCTGCTTTTCGAGCATCTTCGATTCGACCCTCTTCTTTTGCTTTCTTCCATTCTACATAGGCGGCATCACGAATATCTCGTCTACGTTGGACTTCAGCAGCCTTCAGTTTCGGTGCTTTTCCATCATAAACGTAAACTGGATTAATTCCATTCTCAAGGAGATTGATATTACGATAGAACATACCACTGAGGTGACTGGTCACTCGCCCCTGCCTATCAGATAATGGTGTACCATCAGGCTGACGAATTGTTGCCAAGAAAGAATAGATTGTGTTGAATGCATCAACTGCAAGTTCTTTTCCAGAAAGATCACTTAGTGTAAGTGTTTGCGCCTCTACAATATCAGCAAGTTTGGTACCCATATATTCCACTCCATGAGGTCAAGTCTACAACTAATATCAGTGCGTTTTATTCTTTTCAGATGGCAGACTGCTTCGACAGATTTATAACAATTCCACAGGTCGGAGCCAAAATCGGTACTGTCTATACCGACTACAACCTTTCTGGTGATGATTGGTAACTATGAAAGCTACAAGGTGTACATCCTGTCACGCGTCTGTTTCACCACAAGAGGATGCCGTAAAATTGCAATGTCCTTCCTGCGGTGAGCACACAATCTGGCGTTGTGAATCATGCAGAAGATTCTCAAATAGATACACCTGCCCCAACTGTGGATTTGAGGGACCATAGATCCAGAGCGGAGTTGATTCTTTATGGCAAGAGTTGTAATGACAATGAAAATCATGCCAGATGGCGTTGAAATAGACTTAGATAATCTACTCGATAAAATAAAGAGTGTTGTTCCAGAAGGAACCGATGTTGGTGCAGTAGAAACCCAACCAATAGCTTTTGGCCTTATAGCCATCAGAATGAATCTCGTACGAGATGAATCAATGGGTGGTACTGACGATATCGAAGAAGCAATTAGCGCCGTTGAGGGTGTTGCTCAAGTCGAAGTAGAAATGGTTTCCAGAATGTAAATAGCCCAATATTTACATCCTTTCGCGTCTTAGACTTGAATTGACTGAAAATATGCGTAATTTACACTCGATTTCGTTATTACGAAATTTGTATACTGGATTATATTAGTCGATAAAGAAACATTGAATAGCGGATAAAAAAGGGAGTTTAATGATTCAAGGCTCCCAAACCGTTCCCTAGTAATAATAGTCTTGGAGGATGTTACAGACAATGGTCGAAATTGTACTCAAAGTCGCAGAGGCCGAACATAGAGATATTGGCAGGTTCATAGTGCGTATTGACGCTATGTCAATGGAAAAACTGGGAGTCAGGACTGGAGATATTATCCAGATTAAAGGAAAACGAATTACTGCTGCAATTGCATGGCCTGCATATCAAGGAGATAAAGGTCATGAGATTATCCGAATGGATGGGCGAATCAGAAGAAATGCAGGAGTAAGTCTTAGTGAGAAAGTATCTGTATCTCGAGCAAATGAGGAACCAGCTAAGAGTGTTACATTAGCACCTACCTCAGTACCAATCCGACCAGAACCAAGGTTTGAGGAATTTGTAAAGAGAAAACTCCTCAACTGTCCTGTGACCTTACAGGATACTGTATTCATTCCGATTCTAGGAAGAGCTATTCCTTTCAAGGTAACTTCCATTAAACCTGCAGGGACTGTTGTTGTACAACATTCAACAATCTTAGCCATTGCTGAGAAACCAACTGGGGATGTTATTGGTGCATCCACAGTAACCTACGAAGAGATAGGTGGCTGTTCTGATGCAATCCAAAGAATCAGAGAAATGGTAGAATTACCAATGAAGCATCCAGAGATTTTCAAGAGATTGGGAATTGATCCCCCAAGAGGACTCATTCTTCATGGTCCACCAGGGACAGGAAAGACACTACTTGCAAAAGCTGTAGCAAGTGAGTCTGAAGCCAATTTTGTGCACATCAACGGACCTGAAATCATGTCCAAGTTCTATGGTGAATCCGAACAGAAACTCAGGAAGATCTTTGAAGAAGCAGAAGAAAATGCACCTAGTATCATATTCATAGATGAACTAGATGCTATTGCACCAAAAAGAGAAGATGTACAAGGAGAAGTTGAGAGAAGAGTTGTAGCTCAACTACTCGCAACTATGGACGGACTCAAGTCGCGAGGTCAAGTTGTTGTTATTGGTGCAACAAATCGTGTTAATGCACTCGACCCAGCACTACGAAGACCAGGACGTTTTGACAGAGAACTTGAGATTGGAGTACCGGATGAAACAGGACGTTTAGAAGTACTTCACATTCACTCACGTGGAATGCCACTTACAGCTGAGGGCGAGCTTAAGGTTGATCTTAAGATACTTGCCAAGAAAACTCATGGATTTGTAGGTGCAGATTTACAAGCTCTATGCAGAGAAGCTGCAATGAAGGCATTGAGAAGATATCTTCCGAAAATCAATCTTGAAGACGAGGAGTTACCTCAAGATGTGTTAGATCAGTTAGAGGTTCACAATGGCGATTTTGTAGAAGCTCTGAGAGAGATCTTCCCATCAGCTGTAAGAGAGGTTTTCATTGAGATTCCAAATGTACATTGGACCGACATTGGAGGTTTAGAAGAAGTCATTCAAAGATTGGAAGAAGTTGTCGAATGGCCACTGAATAACCCAGAGTCTTTCAAGCGCTTAGGAATTTCTCCACCGAAAGGAGTGTTGATTTATGGACCTCCTGGTTGTGGGAAGACCCTACTTGCTAGGGCAGTTGCTACCGAAAGTGAAGCGAATTTCATAAGCGTAAAAGGTCCCGAACTCATTTCAAAATGGGTGGGAGAGAGTGAAAAGGCCATCAGAGAGATTTTCCGAAAAGCAAGGACTGCTGCACCAGCAATCATATTCTTCGATGAGATTGATGCTATCGCACCATCACGGGGTGGGTCTGGTGATTTCCATCATACGGAGAGAGTCATCAGTCAGCTTCTAACGGAAATGGATGGTCTGGAATCCATGAAAGATGTGGTTGTAATTGCAGCAACAAATCGTCCAGAATTGATTGACAAAGCTCTCATTCGTACAGGTAGATTCGATAGGTTCGTTAATGTTGATGCTCCAGACAAAAAGAGCAGAAAAGCAATTTTTGATATATACACTGCAGATATGCCTTTAGCGGATGATGTAGATATCAGCAAATTGGTAGAAGCTACAGAGTACTATGTTGGTGGAGATATTGAAGCAATCTGTAGAGAGGCAGGAATGCGAGCTCTCAGAGAGAACATGGATATCGAAATAGTTTCAGCTAAGCACTTTGAATTGGCTTTGAAAGATGTTCATGCTTCAACAACCAAAGAAATGCTTGAACGATTCAGAAAACTGGATCAGATTCTTCGTAGAGCCACAGAAACAGATCCAGCAACAGCATCAATGTACGGATAATATCAGATGGTGAAAATGAATGGCACCTTGGAATGCAATTCCCATAACAAACTTGGTAGTTCAAATCGTTAAGAAACGTCGTGGAGTCATCCTAGATGACGAGCTCATTCGAGCACTAAAAAAGGAGCTTGGAACCGAACCTAGCGATGCTGAACTGAATGCTGCATTATTGCAACTGGAGATTAACGGTCTCGTGCATGTCAGCCAGATTACAAAGACCAAGCGAAGGATTGAAGTAATTTCTGAAGGAACCGAATTCCTAGCGGTAGATGAGGACTAATAACCTAAATCTTACATTGGATGGTGAGTGAACCTCAACTGTAAGTAATTTCTATGTTCTACCCTTCTCTTGCCAGTGTCACCACCTTGCAAATTCCAGAAGAATTCACAATTAGCAAGAGCTTTGTCAACGTTCATCGGGATGGGATCCCTCCTGAAGACCTGGCTTCCTTCTCCTGTTGTAGTTCTGGCACATCACTTCCAACAACAGAGAGAGTTTCCACAGTTTTTGCCACGGCGGGGTCATTATCACTCATCCTAGTTTTGTCACCAAAACTATGAAGGTCCGACTGGACAAAGTGAACAGCCGCGGACTCCCCAGAACCTGATGATGGTTCTTTTGTGGAGAGTAAGGACTTCCCTTTTGACAATCTCTTCGAGATTCTCCTTTGGGCTTTCGGACGCGCACGTCGATTAGTTGTTCTTCGAGCAACCGTTCTAGTCCACAAACCTAGTCCTCTCACAGAGTGCAGTGACTTTGTGAGCGTAAGTAAGCGTGCTGCAATGTTGGCACTACCATTTAGATCAGCATTGATACTGTAACCACAGGATGGACAGTGGAAGTAGTTCTGCTTGGGTCTCTTCCCCTTGCTTCCGCACTTCCAACAAATGATGGAGGTCCATCCTTCAGGAACTGCCCTGAATCGAGGGTCCTTTCCCTTGACCTTCCAGCCAAGCTGAGCAAGTCCGTGTTTCAGACTATCTGTTATCCGAGCAAAAGCCCAGGAATGAATCATTCCCCTGAACCTTCGCCCACGGTAGTTTCCTTTTCTTGCACGCATTCGTATATTTTTCAGGCGACCAATGGCAACGTAGAGTGTGTACTTCTTGGACAATTCGGCGATGTGATTAAGAAGCTGACGCACAAGAACACGGTCGTACTCCTTAGCGACATTCTCTCTCTTGGAACGCATTTGACGGAGCCTCTCAGCAACCCTATCCGACGACAATCCATTATTTCTTCGAGTGTACATTTCTCGCTGGAGGTCTGCAACAAGTATATCGTATTTCTTGATGACCTTGACTTTCTCCCTCTGGACAAAATAGCGGGTCGCTCTTGTCTTTTCAGGAGTGAGAATGGTAGCACCGACTGCTTTCTCTATCCCAAGGTCTATTCCAAGAATAGCAACAGGAAGAGAATCTTCTGGAGAATCGTCAATAGGAATCCTAATCGCAATGGTCACCCACCACTTCCTCTTCCTATCAGTGAAGAGTTGAACTGCCTTCACTTCACCCCGTCTGATCTGATTTAGATGATATGGGGATATCTTGAGAGGAATACTCAATCGATCATGACGGAATCGTTTCTCAGGTGCTGAGTCAAGAGCGTCCCTGATAGCAAGCCACCATCGAGAAGCAGAAGTTACTTTTTCAACCAACTTGAATCTCTGAGAGAACACCCATCGAGGTATCCTTCGTGTACCATTGATTGACGTGGGACGTGACGCATTCCAACCCTTCTTTTTTCTCAAGTTGAGATAACTCTCATAGAGAGCAACAGCAGTCTGCCGACACTCAGTTATCTCATTCTGGGAGATTCGGGGAAATCGGACCTTGAAGTCATGTGGAACGGTCAATCTTTGACTAGCTCCGGATTTGACCTTGAGTGCAGTCATCGTGAGCTTGTCTAGTTTTCCATCATCAATTCTATCTCTGTTCTTACCTGTTAACAACTTGTTTTCATTTTGTTCTATTATTCCAAGAAATGCACGAATAACTCTAGTGTCCCGTCCAACGGTCTGTCTAAGCCTCTGCCTAGTCCTATCGGTCATAGATTCCCACTTTATCGGAACCTTTACCGAGATTGTCGCACCCTTGGACCGAGCCATCGTAATTTCGCCTTTGATATATAAATCTCTGACCCATTTCTGGTCAGCTGAGTTCACTCCCATTCTTGTTTTCAAGAACGGTTATGTACTCGTACATTATTCTAGTAAATTGATATATAAATCTATTAAGACTGCAAGAGTGTAATTCGTTTAAGTATTGAATAGGTCGTAAGTATTCCATTAAAACAATATTTACATATAGTCGAATTGCCCGAAGAATTTATTATCTTATTTTACAATAACGCCTTGTGACGAATATCCTGTACCCACGAAATCCTGCTAGAATTCTTACTACAGCGTTCAAGATGGCAATGTCGATCACTCTTGCCTTAGCAAGAGATAGGGCTACAGGCAAGGCAAAACCACTGTACTTTGGTCAGGGGAACAGGATCAAAGGAATGGCAAAGGTCTGGGATAAAGCAAAACAGGAATACCAACAGACAGTAGAAGAGGGTCACCCCGATGCTTCTAAATTACTCGTTGCAGAAAACAATGTACGAAGGAACTTCTCACGTATTCTACTAAAGACCTCTGTAAGATATGGTAACACAGAAACAAAACGAGTGAAACGAGAAGAGGGAAACAAGAAGTATCTCAATAACCTCTGGGACTATTCTGGAAGCAGACTGCGTGATGTTACGAAGGCGCGACATATATTTCCAAAACCTATCGATATTGAATTGGAGGATGGCTCGTCCTATTATGGATATCATGGATCCAAAAAGACTCCCTCATACCCGGTCAGACACAATCACATTCCAGAACTTGATTTTGCAGATATGATAAGGAGCCCATTGATGGAACTTGCACGACAGTGTCTGAAGTATGGGGTTCCTCTAAAGGATGCCAAGAAGTACATTGATGCACTCCTCTATAGACTCATTCCCTTCTTGGACTACGTGTATACAGAGAGAAGGTCCGGTCGACCAAACTACGTTCGATATGGACTCAAGGAACTCCGAGTCGTTGTAGAACAGATAAAGAGCGAGTACGGAACAAGGAACGGTCAACGTCAGTCAATTACATCAGAGGTCATGGAATCTGTTACGTATGAAACTCCTTCAGAGGTTAACCTAATTCCTGAAGAGGTTGTTGAGGTCTCAGAAGAGATACAGGAAGAGGAAACAGAGGGTCATATCTTACAAGATGCTATCACAGAAGCTAAGAAAGACGGAGCAGTTCTGGATGAGCCTTTACAGAATCTAGATGCTCTGTTAAAGAATGACACTCTGGATATTGAAGACTCACTGGAACTTTTGAGAGAGTATCAAAAGCAAAGCAGAAAATTAGGAGTTAGAGTTCATAGATTTGTAGGCAAGAACTTTCAGAGCCCCTTCAGTTTCAATGGAGTTATCTACCACGGAACAGAGATGGCATATGACAACAGCGGACTCATCCTGCTCTCAGAGGTCCCTGTTGATGGTGGAAGAGGACGTATCGATTTCGTTCTTGCTCGTGCGAAGCAACTGACACGAGTTGATGGAGCACCTTCAGTCGTAGTCTGTGAACCCTTCATGATCGTTGACCTGAAGACAAAGAATGCTTTCGATTTTGATATCTACGGAATAGAATCACGTACTACAGACAAGGAGAATGTATTTCGCGAATTTGTCTTAGAACATCGGGCGATGACTTCTGAGGAATGGACTAATGTTCTTTCAAACACCCCAGACAAGTATGAAAAAGAGCAGCTAAATGCGTATGAGAAAGCAACTCTCAGTGACTACAAGAGTGTGATGTGGAAGGATGTTGATGCTCAGAAGAGGCTTGTGAAAGCTGTGTTGGTCGTTGACTCGCACCAGAGCTGGAAGGACATCAGTGAAGCAATACTTCCTCTGGTATTGAAGGCATACAACAAATGTGTTGATGGGACAATATCAGCAGGCGATTTTCTCGTCCCCTCTGAGAAGGACAAGAACCTCCGAATTGCCATGAAACTTCTCTCAGTCACCAGACCTACTACTGAAACTGAAGAATTAGATATTCCAATTCCTCTGAAACCATTCAAGAAACGGGTTGAGGATGAGAAAGAGTTTGTGCTCTATCTCACTGTTCCGGGAAGAAGCGCTCCCTCTCAGTCTGCGGCAGCCATTGCAGAACGATGGCACGGTCTAGAATATGTACATGGTCTTGCACGAAGACGCCATCGTGATGTGTTCTGGCTTGATCTGGTTGGTGAATATTCAGACCCCGTTCTGAGAAAGAAGCAGTTCCGAAATAAGTTTCAAACGGACTCTATCAAACGGTTCTTCAGAGATAGGGTTCAGATGAAAGACCTCTCTGACCGAGTGCACGAATATATCTATGAAGGAGCGCCCATTAGTTCTCTTAGAACATGGATACAGAATATGCTCAGCGATAGCTCGAATCCTATCATTGCAGTCTCAGGATGGGAGGCTCTTCGACGAAGTACTCCAGATTCACATCAAAAATATCTTGAGGAGATTGTGACAACTATCATACAGATAATTCCAGTCAAGAGCACTACTGTGTGGTTTGCACGTCCGGTACCTATTGCACAGAGTAGTATTACTTATTCGACAAGGTGTGTAGCTCCATTCTATCAAGGGTCATTATGGCAGAACATTGTGGACACAATAGTCTGGAATGTTGCCATGCCGCCTGACCGGTCCGGAGCAAGAGTATCTACCAATTACCATGAACGTGGTATTCTCATTGAGCAACCTGAGAGACCACTTGAATGGAAGATAGTTGAGATCGAACCATTACGAGGTTGGGGACAGGACTTTCAATCTGGTGGGCGAAAGATACCTGACGCCTATTACAGAAGTGGTGGAGTAGTTGGTCAACAAAGCAATTGGTACATAGAGAAACAAATGAAACGGATTTCGGAACTCATCCCCCATCTATTAACCCAACACGAGTACAATCCAGGACCACACTCGAACTTTGATCTTGATATTGAAAAAGTATCAATAGAGTACGATGAATCTCAAGAGTCCAGACCAAGGCTTACATTCATGCCTACTCAGGTCCGTACAGAGAAGGAGGAGGAAGATGGGCGGGTCAAGCCTCTATTACCGATAGCTGACATCAATCGAAGAAGAGAATGCAGGCAGATGAAGCTTGATGTTCCTCTACAAAAGAGAACCACGCGCCCTCCCACAGAGTATTATCTTTCTTCAAAGGAGGTAGACTACCACAAGCTCGCACTTACTGAGATTCGACACATGAGGGACACAATCAAGTTCTTGGAGCAAGATGATGAAAGCCACTTGAAAGAGCTCTTTGACCAGATATCAGAAGTGCTTGAAAATATCGGTGAGGTGATTGAATCAGAAGATACGAAATCCCTCATGAACCGTTTCCGACTCATTCGTCAGGTCCTGGAAACCAACCCATTGAGCAAGCAGGTCTGGGGGCGGTTACTTCCTTCTCGCGCTACCATTCCAAGATACCTTTCCAGAGTCCAGAGAAACCATGTGGCCGCTATTCAGAACAAGCACCCTGATGTTCTCTTGATCACAGGAAATCATCTCTTCTTCCTGATTCTTGCAGCTCTAGGTCCTAACCCGGAGGTAGCCTATTCGGGGTCGTTGACGGTATTATGGGAATATGTACTACCATGGCAGTTTATTGGTCTAGGATTGAAACCAGTATATCCCAAGAGCCACATTACCGGAAAATCAGTACTTGATAGACACAGGCTCTTGAAACGATTGCATCATCGGATAGTTAACCAAAACAGGTCCATTGACCTTCAGGTATCTTTGACCAACGTTAGGTTTGGACAATTGGTTGCTCTGCCCTCTTCAGGAGCTGTTGGCTCCACTCTTCTCTGGTTGTTATTCCAACGGACACCAGGGACCAATGACATGAATGCAGCACTTCTGAACCCAAGGGGTATCGACCCCTCCCTCTCAATCATTGATACCCTTCACAAGATGGTTTCGGAGGGAACCTATTGGAGTGAGAGTGACCTGAACCTTCTGAGTTGGTACGCCAGGCTACAGGGTGATGAAACTCAATTACGAATAATGGTCGCAGACCAACACGGAGAGCAGGTCCTCTGGATAGATGACGAGAAGCGAAGAAGATGGCTTCCTATTGGTAATATCCGCTACACAACCAGACGATTTGAGGATGTGACCCTAGTGCGCACTATAACCCTCTCTGCAGATTCGCATCTTCAGTCTATCGAGTATGATGGTGTTCGGAAACCTATTCATAAGATAGAAGATATGGTAGAGAGAGCGACATTCATTCTGCACAAAGGGCTAGAGGGAAGCATATCTGCCACTTGCAAGGTAGTACTTGATACTAAAAATGAGATGTACAGGGTCATCTTTACGGACAAAAATTCCGAAGAGATGATTGGGGAACTTCTGATCAACAGAACAGCGGACCTGCTGGAAATCCTCAGACGCCCTGATAACGAGTGCGAACCTGTCATGGTCAATGGACACCGATTGATCTGGAACAGGTTCAAAGACATCTCGTATGATGATGATGTTGCATTACTCAGACCGTGGGTTGATAGACAGAATCCCTTTCCAAAGATGAACCTGAAGATGCCTCCTACAGCAAGGGACCTGCTACATGCTGCCAAGGAGTTTGATATTACCATAGAGCTGTATCACGATCCATGGACCTGCCCCTTGAAACACATCTCACTAGAGGACATAAAGAGAAGTCATCATTTAGCTCGGACCATTAAACATCGCTACCTCTTTGGATCTAGAAGTTCACTGGGAGAACCTATGCATATCAGTAATGAGCCTGGATTGCACCATGGGTCTTGCTGGAGGGTCCATGTTGATACTCCACACACTCTCACACCGGAACTGAGAGAGCTCATGGATGTCAGATTTACTGATGCCCAGGCACGGTCTCTCTTGGGTTCTCAGGAATTGGTCTATTGGTCAAAGGAAGGACAACAATGGGTTACCCACACCTTCGATCTAATAGTCAGAAAAGACTGTAATGAAGAAGTGAGAGAGTCCTGGCATCTCCGCATGATGCTAGCGGAATTGGGACACAAGTATGACCCAAGTCTTCCCGGAGTGTATCTGCAAAGCCCTGACCGGTGGACACCCTACATCGCTATCGAGCCAGAATGCGTGACAATAGGAATAAGGGAGAAGAATACTGGACAGACACAGGAGAGAAGGGTTGCTGAACAGAATGTTGCCTTGCGAGATGAGTCTGAAGTACAGGAGCTTCTCGAACGTGAGATGAAGGATTTCTTGAAGAAAGCTGGAATTACTGTGGACAGGGGATTATTAGCAGAGATACAAGGGGAGATAGCGGCATCGATCGAGGTGTCTGGAGTAAGCGAAGACAAGACCGAGGTCGAGTTGGATAGAGTGACCATTGACCAGGACTCAACAGGTGGACGGATTCTCTATGTGGTCTTGGCTTCAGAGCTTGAGACTCATAAAATTCCTGTCACTGGGCACCTGCATGATATCAGACAGTTTGGACGTGTTAACAGGGAGGTTTTTGTGAGTATGGTTAGGGACCACCTTGATGCGTTCAATCTTAGTGCTGAGGATAAGGAGAAGGCTGTGAAGGAGTGTGTCAGGGTGATGAGAGGCGAGAAGCTCATCACAAGATGAACAATACTTTTCTCTACTATATCGGAACACACAGTAGTAGCACGACCAATGGATACCTTGATGATCTTTGTGTTACTAAGCCACACCATCAGAATTAATAGGTAATTATCTAAGTGAAAATCTTACAATGTTTCTTACAATTTTCAATAGCAATTATTTACAAATTTGTGAGATCTATCCTAATTCAAATTCACTGCAGGTGCAGGTTCAATGACAGGTAAGCGAGTTCTTGCAGCAGGTAAATTCGACATCCTTCATTTAGGGCATCTTGCATATCTCGAACAGGCCAAATCACTAGCTGGTGATGATGGAGAGCTAATCGTAATTCTTGCCCTTGATAAGACAATAGAGAGAGAGCGTGGTGCTCCACCTGTATTTCCCCAAGAACAAAGGAGAAGACTTGTAGAATCGTTTGGAATTGTAGATCAAGCACTTATCGGTCTTGATACGGAAGATCACACAGAAATTGTCATTAAAACTAAACCGGATATCATCGCCCTTGGTTATGATCAATATACCAATTTAGAACATCTTGAACAGCGTATCTCAGATATAGGACTTCACACCAAGATTGTCCGATTGGAGAAGATTGTGGCTGATGGTCTAAGTTCGTCTACTCTGATTCGAAAGCGAATCATAGATTTCTATAGAGAGAACGGTAGACCCCGATGATCTCTAGATGATGAGTTCACCTCGTGCCTCTGCAGCACGATACAGTTCCGCTTTTCGTTCTCTACTATCAAACGCCCATCTCCACACTAGAAAAGCTCCTGCTGCTAAAACTCCTACAAGAATAAATCCGTAAATGGAATTCCAGTCATACGGAAAGTGTTCTACGAATTCTGGTATTGGTCCAGAGATGAAGTAAGGCCAGTTTACAGCCATTCCAAGGAGATACAGTAGTCCTATCAGTGCTATCTGTTTCATATACGCGACTGCGTGCGTTTCCTTTTCAAATAGCAATACAACAGGAGCCAACCAATAGAGGTACCAAGGCATCACCCACCGGAACATGAAGAAAAGGATGAATGGAAATGCATACAGGTACAACGGCGTTAGAGAAACTAACTTCTGCCATGGCGACTTCTCCATAAACTCTGATTTTACAGGGAGAAATCTTTTGAATGTCGATAGCATGAAGAATGAATAGATGACAAGAGGGATCAGAGCTGGTAACCATAGATACGTTACAGGAGGACTATCTAAGATTGGAGTCCCCGTTGCGAGCCCTGGATACATTGGATTCACAATAAACGGACTATAACCTGATAGATTCAGCATATGCGACACGAGAGATTCGAAACTAGCACCCATAATTACTGGAACTACTGTCAGAAATAGAGAAGCTAGAAACCAGACCGAGGATGCTGGACTTGCTAGGAAAAATGCAGGAAGTGCAACGATAGGATAGATTTTGGTCTGTACTGCTATACCAAGGGTGAACATGGACTTACCTTTTTGATGTTCTTTCCAGAGAACTAATGACATCAGAAATAGGCAGTCGACTATGGGTTCGAGCTTTCCACCACCTGCAGACATAACAAGTCCATAGATGAAGTATCCTCCAAAGAACATCCGTGCCCAATGGACTTTGTAGAGTTTCTCCTTGAGTAAAATAGCAATCAATGCAAGATTGAGATTGAAGACCAATACGAGAAGGAAATTCAACCATAAGGGCTGTAACCCACCCGTACCTGGGAATAACCACGTCGCTATTGCAAAAAATATCAGTCCAAAGATAGGATATTCATATTTCACTCCACCAAGATACGCAGGAAGTGTATGATTGCCATCGTTGAATCCTAAATGTTCTAGTTCTGTTGCCAGCTGTGTATCATTCATGTCATAGACTGTGAAACCGTAAATCCAGAAAGCCTCTCCATACATCTCATTTCGGTTTCGATCTCTTTGAATAATGAGTGTGTCAGCGATTGGAATAGCAATTAAAGATATGACTAGAGTAAGCACCAAGTACTTTCTATGTTCATATATGCTAAGACTAATCGCAGCAAGCATTTCTCTATCAACCTGTGTCGAGGGCACGCGCCCTGTATATTATCTTTGCTAGACATCTTTACATCCATGCGTAACAACGGTAATATACATCATTCTTCACGACGGCGTAATATAGCTGCTGAATGATAGAAGTTCAAGATCAAACTGATTTCATGCTAGATAGGTAGGACAGGGCCAAGTATCACATTCAAGACAACCAACACATTTCTCTTCATCAACACTAATCTTACCTTCATCCAGATTCAATGCCCCATATTCACATTGAGGAACACATGACCCACATGCCTGACAGAGTAAAGCTCGCTTTGTTGCTCGTTCTAGTTTTTCTGTTAGTTTTTCCACTGACCGTTCATCAGGCCCACGAACAACAACAGATCCTGAACTAAAGAGGGAGATGTGGTTCTCACCAGATATGTTACGAAGAACTCCAAGTTCCTCCGAAAGTTTTGTCTTACCGAATATTGGCATGATTTTAGAAACTCGATTAAGGTCAAGTCCTGCTGTGAAAGCACCTTCTAAACTGAACCCAGACTTTGTGCAAGGAGCAATACCCTTTGTGACATTCAGCTCAATCTTTTCACCAGGACTTTGTCGAGTTATCGATATCTCAAGACCCAGCTTATTTACCAGGTCCATCTGCCCCTTAGGAAGGGTTTTCCAACGCCAAAATCCAAGTTCATACCATTCATCAGGAAATCCATATTTCTCAGCCCATTCCTTCATCTTTTGTTCCCATCTTTGATGGAACTCAGGATGAGTATGTCGTAGGCTCTCTAGTTCAGCTAGAGGTGATGCGGGGCATAGATAGCATCCCATTCTATGATACCCTCTGTTGTAAAGTGGATTGAAATCTTCATTCTTCAGGAATGTATACAACCATACTTCCAGTGCGTTCCAATTCTGTATGGGATTAGCAGATATCTGTCCAGGAACCCATGGATTCTCAGTAACTCGTGGTTCAATAGATCGTTGGAATGATTCTAATTTTCTCTGCCCCATGAACGATAGTGTTTCTTGTCCTATCATTTCTGCGATGGATGTTGCTGCAGGACCCAATTTGAGAACCTTGCAACACCAACGAAAGTCCCTTGCAGGAGGTCCGAAAATATCAATAGATTCCCAGAATTGGTCTCCCGCCTTCTCTCCGATGATTTCAACATCACGTTTCTCTGCGAATGACTTGATGAATTGAATTGTTTCAGGAAGTTCAAGACCCGTATCCATGAAGAATATCGGAGGACTCTTCCCTGTTGCTACTTCGACTACGAGATAAGCTGCAAGAGAATCTTTACCACCACTGAAACCAACTACTAGAGGTAGGTCTCCATTACGTTCAATGACTCGATTGACAAAAGATGTTGCTTCTTTCTCGATGGTTTCAAGGTCTCTTTCATTCGCTCTAACAGCATCATCCCAAGTGGTTTGTTTTTCATTCAGGTCTGGTTCTGTGGAATCCGATACTTCACGTATTTTCACTGCAAATCCTTTAGACCCTTGGGCCATTTCTTCTCCGCTCATTCTTGCAATACCAGAACCTACAACCTTGCCTTCTGAATCGACAATCCAAACATCGTCATTAACTTCAATTCCTGAGTCGCAACCTTGTACTCCAGGCAGCATTAGGTTTGCTCCATCCTTCAGATATTGAAGAACTCCATCATGAATTGAAACCCATTTCTGTTTGCTGATCTTCCCAATTCTGCGTGCACCTTCACGAGAGAGCAGGAAGGTGTAACCTCGTTTAGGGATATCAAAACGGAGTCGACCAATCATATATCCATCCACGATGATCTCATACATTGCATCGAGTGATGATACTTTGTTCAGAACCATGGTCTTTGATGAAGGGAGCAAAGCTTGGCCTACACCCTCCCCAAATTGTGCGTCAATTGCATGAATAGCTCGCTGAAGATGCCCTTCCATTGCAGGAAATGGATCGCCTGGTGGAGAGAGTTTCACCTCTCTGGCTGGTGAACCACAAACACTACATTCAGTTTCTGCAATTCGTGGAACATTACAAACATCGCACCAGTAGAACCTAATCTTAGCTAGATATGGTGCATGGCCTCGTCGGAATTTCTTGCGACTATGTTTTCCTCTAGCCAGTTGGAGCAACTCCCATTGTTCTACTCAAAATCTGCAGATGTTCTCATTTTCACCTTTCGATAGGGATGTTTAGCTCCTTCAGTAGTTTTGGCGTTGGGTTCCCTTCTTTGTCCCACCCTCGCAGAGAGTAGTACTCCGGAAGCATTTCCTCAGAATGGGATACTCGCTTCCTAGAACCTCCGTCGGGAAGAGGAGTTGAGAATCGGGGTGGGAGTAAGTCATCTTTCTTGGTGAATCCTTCACGGTTATTGAACAATCGCTCTAGATTCCAGATACGAGATCCTATTCTAAGCAATTCCTTTCCATCAATTGGTAAGCCAGTTCCTGCTGCAAGCATATCAGCGTAGTCATCAACTGTCCAAGCAAAATTCGTGAAGCGACAAACTACCATAGAATCCATTGCAGCTGATAGATTCTGAAAGAGAATCACCAAGTCTGCTTTTCCTTCTGTGCTATCTCTATCAACAAGCACTGGACTGCCCATTACTTCCGGTCCTATTAGGTAGGAACGAAGGTGACAGCCACCCCTATTTGATGTAGCATATCCGAGACCGTGTCCCTGAACACCACGTGGATCGTACGCGGGTATCTCGAGGCCCTTGACCTGCATAGCTAGTTCGGGAGCACCATATTGTTCAGCAAATATCTTTGAACCCTTGCTTAATTGAGCACCTAAACCTCGAGCATGGGCTATATCCTCTATCAATTCGAGAATACCTGTTGTATCACCAAATCTGAGTGAGTGTTCCAATTTACCTCTCTGAACTAATTCCATTGCACACCCAAGTGTACTGCCCACAGAAATCGTATCGATACCGAGGAGATTGCACAAATCATTTGCAATTGCAATCCACTCTAAATCATTGATACCACACTGAGGACCAAGTGACCAAATCGATTCAAATTCTGGACCACCGACATCCTTCCCACGAGCACGGCTCATACGTCCGCAGCCAATGGGGCATCCGTGACAGTTGTAATTCTTCCGAGATAAGCGCTCCAGTAGCTTTTCTCCTGAAACTCCATCCGCATCGTTGAATGTACCCTCTTGGAAATTATGTGTTGGAAGCATGCCAAGCTCGTTTACTACATTCACTAGAACAGGAGTTCCATAAACTGGTAGAGATTTGTTAGTGACTCCGTTCTTCTTGATAAGACGTCGAGCACGGGCAACAGCAACCTGAAGTTTCTCGGGTTCTTCTACTCCAGCTTTCTTTGTTCCCTTAGCAACGATTGCTTTCAATTTCTTAGAACCCATTACAGCTCCTACGCCACCTCTTCCTGCAGCCCTATGTTTGTCAGTCATGATAGCTGCCATATTAATCAGATTCTCACCTGCAGGACCAATACAAGCAACCTGGGCCTTTTCATCAGTAGCCTTGATCAGTTCATCTGTGGTAACATCGGTATTCTTTCCCCAGACTTTGGAGGCATCACGAATTTCCACCTCATCGTCATTAATCCACAAGTAGACTGGTGAGTCAGATGCACCAGTTACAATCACCGCTGCAATCCCAGCACGACGCAACTGAGCGCCAAAATAGCCCCCTGCATGTGAATCGAAAACAGTTCCAGTTGCGGGAGACTTTGTAATAACTACAAACCTTCCAGCTGTAGGGACCGATGTTGCAGTAGAAGGACCAACTGCAAAAATTAACCAATTGTCAGGAGATAAAGGATCAATTCCAGGAGCAAGATTATCATAAAGTAATTTGACCCCAAGACCACGACCACCAAGATATTCTTTGTAGAGGTCTTCTGGAATGGGTTCACGAGTAACTGTACCATCAGTCAATGAAACATAAAGTAAGTCAGCCTTTGAATATGGTTGAGAAGTATCAGACATTCATCATTCCTCCTAATCTGTAAAGACGTTGTGCTCCTTGTCTGGACATGTCAGACATCGTTGTTTGTACCAAAGATACACTTCCTTGGGTTGTTTTCCGATGTTTGCCATTCGACTTGGACAAGTCCAGCATGGCTTGTCAGGCTGCATCCATGAATCGCTATACTGAGCCCAGCGGTAATCCTCGATTATTCCAATCCCACCACTAGTTCCGATTCGGTCTGCACCCGCATCTATGACTCTGATTGCTTCCTTGAAGTTACGAATGCCTCCTGCAGCCTTTACACCCATTTCCTTTCCCACGGTGTCACGCATGATTTTGACGTCATGAGGTGTTGCACCCATCGGACCAAATCCAGTAGAGGTTTTGACAAAATCAGCACCTGCTTCTTTGCAGATTAGACATGCCTTTATCATCTGATCATCCGTCAAAAGGCCAGTTTCCAGAATGACCTTTACATGGGCATCACCAGAAGCTGCAACCACTGCTTCCACATCGCTTTTCACGAGATCAAAATTCTCATCACGAAGTGCTCCGACATTCATTACCATGTCCACCTCATGAGCACCTAATGCTACAACCGCCCGAGTTTCCGCTGCTTTCACTTCGGAGAGGGTCGCTCCTAGAGGAAATCCAACAACACAGCATATTTTGACTGAACTATCTTTGAGCAGCTCCACAGCATACTCGACATGTACTGCATTGATACAGACTGCTGCAAAATTGTAATCCATTGCTTCTTCACAAAGCTGTTTGACTTTACTTCGTGTCGTTTCCGGTTTCAGTACAGTATGATCAATTGTCTGCGCAAGTTCTTCCACAGTGATGGGCATAGACGTACCTCCAGATGTGGAAAAGAGTCAATTGTGATAATTAACCCTTCGAAAAGGGGTCTGAAGCGTCTATCGTGTACCAAGGTAGGATTTGATATCATCAAGAACTTCTTTCTGAAGTCTAATGACATCATGAACCTCGATCTCTTCAGCGTCTTTCACTACTGAATTGAGTTGTACAACAGTACCTACAGCATCGACCTTTGAGAAATCAATAGGAAACTCTACTTCCGCGCCTTTCACGATGAGTTCTGAACGAGTTGGATGAAGAGCTATTCTTATGCTTCTAACAATGCCAATTCTTCTAGCTCGGTTATCTAGGACTTCTTTTCCAATCAGTCTGCCGGGCATACTTAACTCGTAAAGTTCGGCTTCTATACTTGCCTTTGGTTCTTTTGTTGTAGAGGTCATCTCATCTAGGCTCCTTGTACTGTATGAAGTATTTGTAGGAGGCTTTTTACAGTGAGTATTATCACCGACAGTCCTTTTTACCAAGTGTATAATCCCTATCAGTGCAGGCCCACAAAGCCCCTAGGGCCTATTAGTACATTTCTGATGTATTCCCATAGCTGAAGTCGAGAGAGTCCTTGGTG
>JAEOSL010000194.1 GCA_016840385.1 Candidatus Thorarchaeota archaeon
CCCTTAACCATTCTTCTTATTTCCCTTAGCATTTCTCTTCCATGGTGGTTGGGATGGCCCCTTCCAATGATTCTGTCCTTAGTAGTTGGAGCATTCATAGGAGATTGGCTTGGTCGTCGACGGGACTACATGCCTTTCATGTGATCCCGGGGGAGTATGCTCCCTTCTCTCTTTCTTTCTAATTTTCTATTACAAGTACAATGCTCTCACTATGGAATTGGTTATATCACACCTCACTAATATGAACGTGACCAACTCATATACTGGTGTGGTTCGAATGCAAGACAATTCGGAAAAGGTAGCTCCAAGTTCTGAGAGAACTACCATCATTGTGGTAACATTTACACTGATACTGCTTGCTCTATTTGCGCCGTTCATGGTTTTCTACCAAGAGTGGTCGGATTCAGCTCGATACTTGGTTACTGCAGTTACTTGGTCATTCATCAATCTGAGTGATGCATTGAACCAATCGGGTGGAACTGTATTGTTTCTACCGATTCAATTCGTTTTTTTGGTTGCTTCACCACGCCTCTTCTTTGTGTTAGTCATTAACAGATCTCTTCGAGAAAAGAGCCAATCCGGAGAGTTCTTTCTTGCATCAGCGTTAATCGTCTTCCAGCTATTAGCCCCGTGTGTCTTTTACTACTTCAATCCGTTTTGGATTGAATTGCCCCGAGGCGGAGGACCTATCATATCTAGATCTGTGCCCCCGCTTGTTTGTGTACCGGCTCCGATTCTGCTATGTGTTGGTCTATTAGTCCTTGGCTTATGGGAAACCAAATGGACTGTGCTGGAATCTGAATCCTGAGTACTCGTCATGGCTCGAGAGATCTTTGGAGGATTAGACAGTGAAAGCAGAGATAATTAAGGAATCATTAACTTTTCCGAAAGTTTGCAAACGCTATATAACCTCCGTGCACATTCTGAATATGGTGTCCCCTACTTACTCACATCTGTTTTCATGAATCCGAATCTCAACCTCTTTTTACACAAAAGAGCCAGAGAATCTGAAGCACAAAACCTGCAATGAAACACCCATTTCCAATATTGACCAGATCGAGCTGTCCTGATGCTGAACCCGTTAGTATTAAGACAAGTCCTGCTACGATAAACGCAACAGGTGGGTTCTTGGCGATTATTGATAGATTTAACCCCATTACATGCACCTATAGTATAGTCGTACTTGATTCCTAAAACATCTACGCTCAAAAAAACCGAGCTATCGCTCATTTACTGTTACTATATATCATAACAACGATAAGATGGCGCTCAGGGAGAGTCACAAAGTCTATTATTCTTCAAGTAAAACCTGAATCAAGATGAAAGATTTGGGATTATTCTACTCCTATCATGATGTGGCCGTTAATGACTTAATTTGCCTAGCTTCATCAGTTCATTCTGGAGTACACGTTGTGCTTCAAGAAGAGTTGCTCGAGCATCTGCATAAGATGCACCATCAATGGTGCCAGAACCGATTCTTGATTCTAATGCTCTTAGTTCACCTTTTATTTCTTCGACTCTGTTTTCAAGATAACTTGAACAATCTGCCGTGTGTATATCAGATGCTGTTGGTTCGACTCGAGAATGTATTTGCCCATCCTGAATTAAGTAAATCCAATCTGCTCTCCTTGCAACAGAATCATCATGTGTTACAAGAATCATTGTTATTTTGAATTCATCAACAATGGACCTCATGTATTCCATTAGACCTGAAGCAGCGACAGAATCAATATTCCCGGTTGGTTCGTCTGCCAGTATGATTTTTGGTTCATTTGCCAACGCTACAGCAATAGCAATTCTCTGCTGCTCTCCACCACTTAATTCGTGAGGACGATGTGTTGCGCGGTCCTTGAGATTAACAAGCTCCAACAACTCAGATGCCCTTTCTTTAGCAAATGATGCTTCTTTATTAGCCGCAAGAATTGGTAATTGAATATTGTCCAAAGCATTGAGACTTGGGATCAGATTGTATGATTGAAAGATATATCCAATTGTTGTCAACCGATAGGCATCCAACTCTTCTGAGCTCATTTCTGTAAGATACTTGCCATTAATCTGTGCAGTGCCAGCTGTCGGTTGTTCAACACCACTAATGATATTCAGCAGTGTAGTTTTCCCACTACCCGATGGTCCCATTATGGATATGAATTCGCCTTCCTCTACAACCAAATTCAATCCTCTTAGGGCATTAACTTGAGTAGAGCCAGATCCCCAGACTTTCACTAAATCCTTTAGATTAATCAAATCTTTTTTCTCCTTGTTTTTGTTTACGAATATTGAACTGATGGAAAATAATAATTGAGCTAATTGAAACAATATAGCAAATACTGAATATCGACAATATATCTGGAGTTAGCAAAAATCGTTCTTTTATTGAACCGATATAGTGTGCATTTCGAAGTGCTGTGACTCCAATTTGTGCAATTGTTCCAACAATGAAACCTGCTGAAATGATAATTAGATTCCAGATAATCATTCCAATGCTGAATATTCTGAATATGTAGTCATTCCTAATTCCTTTGAGCTTCAGAAGATCGATTTCATATTTTTGTTTCTTTGATTGAAAGAATGTAATAATGAAGATTGTACCAATATCAAGTACAATAAAACAGTCTACTGCTATCTGAGAAAGAAAGAGCCTACTTTGTATCCAGTATTTTGCATTAAGTGGTAATTCTACACTCGATAATTGAATGACATTGATGACATCCGGATGATTCAAGATAACCTGAAGATGGTCATCAGGTATTTGAGATTCTTGCAATTTTATCAATATCCTAGTTTCAGATAGTTTACCAGCATTTGTTTCCTTTGTACCATCTTGTAGGATAAACGAAGTAAAACTTGAAAATCCATCGAAATCAAGAGCACTACCGAGAATGTTCACAATTTGATAAGATTCTGCAGAAGATGCACTGCTTGGATTGGATACGGTAATCCAATCACCAATTCCCTTTTCCAGACGAACACTCTCTTCTTCACTTAATACAATATCATTATCCTGGAGGTCATTAATGGTTTGGGAAAAGCTCCCAACCGCTAACCAGGAATCCTCATAGTAGGAAGTTTGCAGCCAAGATAGCGGATCAATAGACCGTACCGTAGTAATTTGGTTATCTATGACCAGAGATTGAAGTTCCATTATGGAATAGTCCATGATTTCTGGAACAAGCGATAAAGTTTCTAAGATATTCGAAGAGTTTGCGCCTGAGCTCAGTATAATTGTTGCATCGCTTCCCAAATAAGATGATGTCATCCGGTCGTACTGATCATTTGTAGTCGAAATTTGCATAAGTGAAATTTGAGTAAAGGCTGCAAGTATAATTAGTAAGATTACGGTTAGTTGAGAGCCTCTGATCAATGATAATGAAGATTTAGCACTGATTTCTCCGAACTTTCCATTGATTTTGATGAGCAATCTATTGATAATTTGACTGATTCTGTCAGTTTCAAATGAAAACAGTAAAGCCAATGCAACTGGCAGTACTATTGGCCCACCAATTGTTAGAAAAACCTCAAGGTTGGTAGTTATTACCCTAAAGGCAAAAGTTGTGATATCACCTATTCCAAAGCTGTCAATTAAGAACTTTGATGATATTCCTGTCACCGCTGTGAAAATGTAGTATATACAAATAATTATTCCAACTCGAGTAAGAAGGAGTATTTTTCTCGAAGGAC
>JAEOSL010000108.1 GCA_016840385.1 Candidatus Thorarchaeota archaeon
TACATGTCAGAGCTTTGACTAATCTGGTTGAACTGAGCGCACATGATGATGGGTGCAAGTACGACCTTGTGAAGATTGGGGAGCGTGCTTGTGATTGAGTCCAGAGTTTACTCCCGTTGATTCCTGGGAAGAAGCTGAAGAGATAATGGACCGTCAAAAGAGAGCTGCTGCGCAAGGCACTCTCAACTGGCAGTGGGAACTCATCAATCCTGGAACCTATGCGATTCGAATTGCTGGAGGCTTGTTGATCTTCACAGAAGTTCTTGAGGATTACAAAGAAGTGGATATGCAAGGTTTCATCTATGGAAGGCATTACTCTGTTGCCTGTACGAAGGGAGAACTGGGTGATGCTCACCGTTCTACATTCCTAGCGATGATAACTAAGGATATGTTCGAGGCTGCAAAAAATCTCGAATGGGTCGTAACAACTGGTTTTGTGGGGTAGGGGTACTGCTAGAGAGCACAAACGTGAGATTAGCAAGTGGTCCCAGGATTGTCATGATCTTAGCCAGTCGCAACACTTTTTCATTTGCATCTGGAAGTCCCAAGAAGGATTTCATTCGACTCATTTTTTGACTACGCCCCGATATTTGATAGATTTCAATTGTTAATTGTGTAAGTCTGATTCCAGAACCAGTTACTCATATATTCAGAGAGTTCCCAGTTGCTGGTTGTTAATTGTTGCATGTCGTTTTACGCCCCCTAATGGAGCAGCAATCCAAGCATCACATTACCCGGATCGCTGCAGAGATAGGAGTGTATATTGTCAGGTTAACTGTAAGTGAAGCAGCAGAGCTCATCGTGAGATGGTCTGGCCGCCGTAGCACATTGCTCCGAACGACTGGACACTCACAGACCTGTTTTCCCTTGTCAAGCAGGGTTTGATTGAGGTCTCTTCGATTGTCATTGTCGTTCACCGTAGTCATGTGCGGAGGTCAAACGCATATAAGGTTTGTCCACCAAACCAAAATTTATCTTTGGTTTGATATAAACATTTTCATTCGAGTAATAATTTAACTCACGTACCATAACAGAAATTGAGTTTATTTTGTAGACTATTTTGTGAGGACCGCCCATGAAAAATGCTGGAATCGGTCTAAACATAGTCAACTACCTCTGTAAGTAAGCATGAGTGATTGCGCGAGTTGATATCTTGCGAGTAATTCTCTTTGATCTCTTATTCATTGGATTTACCTCCGGTAGGAGTATGCGTAAGCTAGAGCTGATGTGTTCTGAATGGCGCGAGGACATTCGTATTTCATGTTGCGATTTCGTGAGTTATTTACTAGAGCCATGTTGTTTCACAATCCTATATGGGGTGGTCACATGCTATGCTTCTTCTGAGACGAAGTGCCCATGTCTTGACCACTTGGTGACCATCTGGAAGACCGTTCAAGGTCAACCAGTTAGTAGTTTGCGCAGAAGTAGCCAAAAGAGATTACCTCTGAACAGTCAAGTAACCGTAAGTGATAGCCTCAGTGCGCTGGGCACCGCGGGATTTCTTGTTCTTGTGAATAGATGAGTGGTTGTTAGTTGTTAGAGCCATGATGTTTCACAAGATATAACGCTCAGAATTAGTATATATACCGAAGGCACTTGAAAGGGTCACAAGTAGGAGTCACATCTTGTGACTATACAGAAACGCTCTAAAACAGAAGTAGACGTGTAGAAAGTATGACGGAAGAGAATCCAAGCCAGCAGCTCAACGATTATTTCTCAGAGCTAACTAAGGCTGAACTGGTCAAGCGTTTTGATGATGTTAAGGGGAATGGATTGCATAAGCTCTATGAGAGGCAATTCAAGATTCATTGGAACAATTACATCCACATGCTCCCTGATGATATATCAAAGCGACATGGGATTAACTCACTCTTTGTCATGGCCCTTGATGATGTCCTACGAGAGACCCGTGCATCCTATACTGAGTTCAAAGATACAGTTCTAACGATATATCGCACAATGCTTCTAGACTACTTCAAAGAAGAAGCAGCAAAACTTCAGAATGCATCAGACCCATGGAGTGCATTCGTTGAGTGGGCAAAGAAAGGTAACGAAGCCAACTACAATAACGAGTATTTCGTACTTTCCAAGGTAGATGCTGGAGAGAATTGTTTTGGATTTGATATCAAGAGATGCCTGTATTTTGAAGTTCTTCGAGAGGCAGGTAGACCAGAACTGGGTCCAATCCTGTGTGAATATGATCTTATCCTAGCATCCACATTAGAATCATGGATCAATTTCAAACGACACGAAACTATAGCCTCTGGAGATAAACGCTGTACTTTCAGATA
The DNA here is from genome assembly GCA_016840385.1 of Candidatus Thorarchaeota archaeon. The sequence goes on from JAEOSL010000108.1 coordinate 2,292, forward strand.
TTGTAAGAAATAGTGAACCTCCAAGTGTCCAACTGTAAGACATATTTAGGAGCAGTTACGCGCAAGAAGTATCTCTACGACATACTAGAGGCCGATTATTATGGAGATTAAGAAGATTGCAGTCCTAGGCGCAGGCCAAATGGGAAATGGAATTGCCCAGGTATGTGCTCAGGCTGGTTATGAGGTCACGATGAGGGATATTGACCAGAAATTCATTGACAAGGGATTTGCTACCATCAGAAAGAATCTTGAGCGCGGTCTCAAGAAAGGCAGAATCACCCAGGAAGAAGTCGATGCGGTTCTTGGTCGAATCACAGGAATTCTCGACCTAAGCGAGGCTGTGAAAGATGCAGATCTCGTTATCGAGGCTATTCCTGAAATTGTAAAATTGAAATTAGATACCTGGAAAGAGGTAGATGGAGCAGCTCCAGAAGGTGCTATCCTAGCTTCCAATACATCCAGTATTAGTATCACCCAAATGGCTGCTGTTACCAAGCGTCCGAATCTCTTTGTTGGGATGCATTTCTTCAACCCTGTTCCAGTAATGGGTCTGGTTGAGATTATCAAAGGTCAGGGAACAGAAGATAGCACTGTTGATGTTATCAGAGAGGTCTCAGGTAAGCTTGGTAAGAAAACAGTTCTAGTCAATGAAGCTCCTGGATTTGCAGTAAATCGACTGCTCGTACCAGCAATCAATGAGGCGGTCTTTGCAATACAAGAGAATGTAGCAACCGTTGAGGACATGGACCTAGCAATTAAACTGGGACTCAACTGGCCAATGGGACCTTTAACCCTAGCTGACTTTGTTGGTCTTGATACACTACTCTACATCAGTGATTATTTTGTTGATGAGTTCAAAGATAGTAAGTACCGAGCTCCCGCACTTCTCAGGAAGATGGTAAGAGCTGGCTGGACTGGTCGCAAGTCTGGGAAAGGTTTCTACGATTACTCAGGCGATGAACCTAAACCAGTTAGATTTCACTAAGTGTTTTACAATGTAGATGGCTCATATGGGTCATCTGCCTTTCTCTTTTTGATGACAAGATAAATAGCAACAGATTTCTAACTCTAGTCAGTGATGACCTTGAAGTACGAGGAAACAAATTATGTTGGCTATGACGGAACACATATGTTCCTCTCTGTCTATCGTCCAGATAATGACAAACCTAGAGCTCTACTCATCGTACTCCATGGCTTAGGGAGTCATGCGGGGGATTTCAGAGAGCTTGGTAAGTATTTTGCTGAACAAGGCATAGCTGTATTCATTCCAGATATGAGAGGATTCGGTCATTACTCCGGCTTGAAGGGCCATGTGATGAGTTTTGATGAATATGTCGAAGATATTCAGAATTTAGTGATGCACGTGAAGGACAGATATCTCAACAATATTGTCTTTCTCTTTGGTTCATCAATGGGAGCTCTAAACGCCGTTCGGTATATCACCAAATATTCTGTGGACATCGATGGTTTAATCTTACAATCTCCCGGTGTTGCACAGAATTTGGAAATTGGAGTTGGAAAGAAAGTTGCTGGTAATCTACTTTCACTATTGAATGTAAAAAGGTATGTTCCCAGCGATATCGATCATGCGGATGCAACGCGAAACCCGAAAGTCATCAAACAGATGGAAACAGACCCATTACGTTTTGAAATGGTCACACCAAGATTTGGAATTGAGAGGCTCAAAGCAGCGGAAGATGGGTTCAACTCGGCTGTTTCAATCAAATTACCAGTGCTACTTCAACAAGGTAGTGCAGACAAGCTTGTAGATCCAGAGAGGAGCAAGGAGTTTTTTGATGCGATATTATCTGTAGACAAGACGTGGAAACTCTATGATGGTCTCTACCATCAGCTCCATGATGAACCTGAAAAAGAGCAGGTACTAGGTGATATGACAGATTGGCTTGAAAAGCGTCTGCCATCCTAGTCCAGCATCTTCTTCTTTTCCTTATGATGCCCAAAGATGATATGGGGCGGAATCAACAGTGCAGGAATGCACGTTACAAGGATGAGAGCCCAATCGGTTGGATTCAAAGGCATTGTCTGGAATATTGCTGCAAGTGGTGGGAAGTATATTGTCATTAGTGTTAGCACAGCTGAGAGTGCTACTGCTCCCATGAGAACTTGTGATTTTCGAACTGTGGTCCTCCAGACTGGATGATATTCATCTCTGCAGTTCCAGACGAACAGGAGTTCAAAGCACACAACACTGGCAAATACTGCCGTTCTAGCATGTTTTAGGATATCAATCCAAGCAACTCCAGTTACTGTGGATATATCATTGTGCCAATCAATATTGACTCCGGTAACACCAGGGATCCAACCACCGTAGATTGTTAGCATTGCCAGAAATACAGTCACCGAAGCAAGGAATGCAACAAATCCAGCAGATATGATGAATGTAGCCATACCTCTGTCCATCATCTTTGCTCCAGGCTTTCTTGGTGGGCGGTCCATAACTCCTTCTTCAGGTGGATCTACACCAAGTGCGAGGGCTGGAAAACCATCTGTTGCTAGATTCAACCACAAAATTTGGATTGCAGTGATTGGCAGAGGTAATCCAATCATTATGACTGTGAATATCAGAAACACCTCGTCAAAGTTTGCGGCTAGAAGGAATCGTACAAACTTTCGGATATTAGAATAAATCTCTCTGCCTTTCTCAACTGCTGAAACTATCGTTGCAAAGTTGTCATCAACGAGAATAACATCCGATGCTTCTTTCGTAACATCAGATCCACGAATTCCCATACTGATTCCAACGTCTGCAGCCTTGATTGCCGGTGCGTCATTCACACCGTCTCCTGTCATGGCGACGACTTCGTTAGCCGCTTTGAGTGCTTTCACAATTCGAATCTTATGCTCTGGTGCAACTCGTGCAAATACGTTGCAAATCTGAACAATTTCTGCAAATTCTGTTTCTGACATCTTATCGATATCAGCTCCAGTGGTGACAATCCCATCTCGTTCAATTAGACCAACATCAACAGCTACTGCACGAGCAGTTAGTTTGTGGTCTCCAGTAATCATGATTGGTCGAATTCCAGCAGCCTTGCAGAGTGTGATTGCACCTGCGACTTCCTCTCGAGGAGGATCAATCATTCCAATTAGACCAACGAATACTAGATCACGTTCTGTCTTTTCAGGTTCCCAATCAGGAATTTCTTCGTCAAGGTGACGATACGCGAATGAGAGGACACGGAGTGCATTTTCTGCAAGCCCAGCATTGATCTGAACAATAGATTCACGCATTTCATCGGTGAGTGGGACAACCTGACCATTCTCGTAGATTCTTGTGCAAAGGGGTAACAGAACTTCAGGAGCTCCCTTTGAGAAAGCTGTAAGTTGTTTCTGTTTATCAATAGTTATCGAGGTCATGCGTTTTCTCTGTGAATCAAAGGAGATCTCAGAAACCTCTGTAAATTCTTCCATTGTTGCTTTGTGAGTTAGCCCAGCTTTCTCAGCAAGAACAAGCAGTGAGCCTTCAGTTGGATCTCCAACAATTGTCCAATCAGATTTTCCTGATGGTTCGGGTTGAAGAACTGAATTCGAACAGAGTTGACCGATTTCTAGCAACTTGTGAACATGCTCATCAGTCAATGGATCGAAACTCTCACTCGCCCGTGTGAATTTCCCATCTTTGTTATAGCCAACACCACTTACAGAAATTGTCATTCCGCTAGTGAAAAGTGTAGTAACGGTCATCTCGGATTTTGTGATGGTCCCAGTCTTGTCTGAGCAGATTACAGTAGTTGAACCGAGTGTTTCAACAGAGGGTAACCGTCGAACAATCGCATTTCTGGCTACCATTCGCTGTACTCCGATTGCCAAAGTAATCGTAACAACCGCGGGCAGACCTTCTGGAATAGCTGAAACAGCAAGAGCAATGGCAGCAAGTAATTCTTCCATGTAACTATCAGATACGTGCTTGATAACTTCAGCACCAAATACGATGATACACAAGACAACAATCAATGCACCAAGTTTCTTGCCTAGGTCATCCAAATCGATTTGAAGAGGGGTCATATCCTTCTCGCTTTCTTGAACCATTCCCCAGATCTTTCCAAATTCCGTCTTCATTCCTGTTGATGTGACGATTGCATTTCCTTTTCCAGAAGTTATTGTTGTACCTTGAAAAACAAGGTTCTTCATATCGCCCAAAACAGGATTCTCAATATGAATCGGATTGGATATCTTCCTAACAGAAACGGATTCTCCAGTTAGAGCTGCTTCATCAGATGAGAACCCTACAGAGTAGACAACTCGTGCATCTGCTGGAATAAGATCACCGGACTCAAGTCCAACCAAATCACCAGGAACAACATTGCAAGACTCTATAATGTTCCATAAACCATCTCGCATTACACGTGCTTTTGGAGCTGCCATCTGTTTCAGAGCTTCAAGGGCTTGTTCCGATTTGTATTCTTGAACGAAACCAAAAATAGCGTTGAAAATCACAATTGCGAAAATAACGATTGCATCAATGAGTCCCTCTCCTTCAATGAAATAAGTGACTAATGAGATACCAATTGCTATGATGAGTATGATAACCATGGGGTCTCTGAACTGTTGAAGGAACATCTGTAGAGGATGAATACCTCCAGTTTCCAGTAGTTCATTAGGTCCATACTTTTCAAGTCTAGCCCTAGCTTCAACTTCAGTAAGACCTTCCATAGAAGTATCAAGTTGTTTTAAGACGTGCTCGACATCGTTGTCATGCCAGTGATCCTGAGCCATTTTGAATACTCCAACTAAATATGAGATATTATTCCTTGCTGGTACCCCCCGTCCCTCTGGTATTAGTACAAAAACCTGTCGGAATGTGTAAGAATGATTATTTCGAAACTGTTAAAGACAACACGGGTTAGCTCAGTGTACATTACAGAATGGTGAGTAAGATGTCAGAGAAATCCAAGTATAATTTCAAATGCCTTGAGCAACAATGTACGACAATTGCATGTCATATTAGACCAACAATAGATGTATCCCTTGGTGATCTAACAAGATGGACTACTCAAGGGTATCTCATGAATATTCTTCCGGGTGTAAACCTACATCTTCCAAAATCAGAACAAGAAATCCAATACTTGGAAATGTCCCGAAAGCCACTCATGAAAGACCCAGAACAAACAGCATGTATTTTCTTCAATGAAGAAGCAAATGGATGTGATATTCGATACTCACGACCTCTCTCATGCAGAGCATACCCCCTAGAGTACAATGGAGAAAAATTCTACTTGAGCAGCAAGGACTGTCCCGGAGTAGGACAAGGTGAAGTAACCAAAGAAGCCTTGCAAGAAGTAAGGGATCTTGCTGAACAATCTTTCAAAGAGAGAGGAGACACCTATACTGCACTTCCAGCAGTATATTCAATCATCATGACCCAGATGATCAAGCAATCAACTGAAGCTATGCAGAGTCTTTCTGAAGATGACAGAAAGAAGATGGATGATATTATGTCAAAGCCAAAATCTGATGATGAGGAAGTCGAATCTCCTAAATCTGAAGACGGCGAAGATTAGACATCCATAATTACGAGGTCTCGTGGAGAGAAAGTCAGAATCTCAGAACCATCAGCATGGACGCATGCTAGGTCTTCTATTCGAATTCCGAACTTGCCTTCTAGGTAAATGCCAGGTTCAATACTGTGACACATACCCTCTCCTAATTCTTCAGTACTTCCACGAACAAGATATGGGTCTTCATGAACTTCAAGTCCGATACCATGTCCTAACCGATGAGTGAAGTAATCACTATACCCCGCATCTTCAATGATACGTCTTGCAATACCATCAGCGGTCCCACAATTCATTCCTAGAGAGATTTTATCTATTGCAGTTTCTTCTGCTTTGAGAACAATGGAATAGACACGTTCTACTTCATCTGTAGGTTCTCCAGCTACACCAACTCGGGTCATATCGGTATTGTAACCATCGAGTGAACAACCACAATCCATCAGTACAACATCATCCTTCTTCAATTCTCGAGTACTAGGTCTTGCATGAGGTAGTGCACTATTCTCACCAAATTGCACAGCGGCAAATGTTGGTGAAGCACCTTGACGTATTATCTCATTTTCAACGAGTTGCATGATACTCAATTCAGTCATACCGAGTTGTGCTTGAGAGAATGCGTTCATCACTGCGTCATCAATGATATGTCCAGCCTTTTTCATCAAATCAGTTTCTGCCTTTGATTTAGATATCCTCAGCTTATTTATTGCAGGAGTAATGGATTGAGTCTTCCCATATCCACCAAGTGCTTTCTCAAGATTCCAATAAATACCGAGAGGAATACTATTGTCAAGCAAGACTGAAAGCTCTTTTTGGGGAGACCCCAGTGATTCAGCTATCAATGAATAGGGATTTTCTTCTTCACCCCAAGGGATGAAATCTTTAATCCAAGTCTTCCTTTTGTGGTCAGACTCTTCAAAAGCTGGAACGACAATAGTTGGTTCTGCACCACGACGAATGAATAGCGCAACAAGTCGTTCGTGCATGTGATATTCATAACCAGCTAGATACTGAAAACTTGGTGCAGGTGTCAAAAAAGCAAAGTCAGCACCAGACTCTTCTAATTTCTGATGGATCTTGTCCATTCGTTTATGGTATACTGATTCATCGAGCATCGTTCTGCTCTCACAACCTAAATGTTCCTTAAATTATGTACAGATAACCGTGACGGTTTGAGAGATGAAGGAATTATTGGTTGTTAGAATTAAGGTTAATAGTAGGCCATACTGCTCAAGAATTCCAAGGAGTAATTGAATTGTCTGAAGAAGCCCCAGAAATTGTAGACGAGCCAAAGCTTCCTGCGAAGGCTTTCGTCGTTGGGGCACTTACTCAATTCGCTTTAGGACTACATGCTCCCTTCTTACAGACCTATCTTGTTGACATGCAGAACTACTTGTATGGAGTCAAGAACTTTGCAGAACTCGGTGCATTCAGAAGTATAGGAAATATTGCACCAACTGTCCTTCAACCTGTATGGGGAGGGGCATCAGACAAAGTAGGGCATAGAAAAGCTTTCGTTGCATTTGGGACAATGATGGGACTTGTCTTAGTCTACCTATTCCTGTGGGCTGCAACACCCATCGATATGATTGTGTTATATGCGATCCAATCGGTTCTCTTCAGTATTCAGATTCCAACTTGGTTATCACTTGTTGGAGGTCTCATGGGAGAAAAGAACAGAGGGGACGAGCTAGGAAAACTTGGTCTTGTCACCAATATTGCATCCTTTCTAGCAACTCTCGCCTCTGGATTTCTTGCAGGAATGCCTGGTATATTGCCATGGCTAAGATCCTCAATGGGAGCTATTGGACCAGTTATATTTCCAACAGTAGAGGTGTGGAGAGAAGCATTCTATATTCCATTCTTCCTTACGGCGATCTTTGGTATATCTGCTTCTTTGCTCTCAATCACAATTAAAGAAAAATCAAAACCAAATAATGGTCCTCGAAAGTTTCCGCCTATGCACCGATTGCTCTCACAACCTAGTGATTTTCGCAAATTCAGTTTTGTCGGGGTATTCTTCTCGTTTGCTATGTCAATGGCCTGGCCATACTTCATTGTAGTACAAAGGGATTGGTTGGGTTCGTCGATTTTTGAGATAGCAATAGCCTCTGCAGTGATGACTGCGTCCATTGTCATATTTACAGTTCCATTTGGTCGACTAAGTGATCGTGTAGGAAGAAAACCATTGATTCTATTGGGAAGAATGTCATTATTCGTTGTTCCAATTATGTATGCATTTGCATGGACAATTTGGATTATCTACATTGCCAATTTTATTGCAGGATTCACCATCGCTTCTTCAATGAATGCGATTACTGCATACATCTATGATGTTGCTCCAGAGGAGGAGCGAGGTGCACATCTTGCGGTATACAATACCTTCACCGGAATTGTATACTTGTTTGGGTCATTCTTAGCTGGTATCTTTGGGCAAGTTATTCTCATAGCTTTTGGAAGCGAGTATCTTTCTGTTTTCATAATGCTCATTGCAAGCGGAGTGTTGAGATTCATAGCGGCGTTCTTTTATCTTCTAATCAAAGAACCCAAGGAATATAGCTCAACTTTGAGAGTAGAGGTAATGTCACGCCTCCATCGTAGACGCCATGATGCGGACCTTGTCTGAGACAGACAACCTTAAGGACAACCAAGTAAATCCAGATTCCGAATACCTGAGAGGATTGCGAAAATTGCAGAAAGGACCTAGCTTTGAAGACACCTGGCGCATTGAGATAAGAAGAGGTGTCCTTCAATATGCAGTCCTTGCAATCGTAAAACGTCATGAAACAGGAATTCATGGATATGGTATTGCCAAGGAACTAGAAGCGCGAACTGATGGTCTACTTCAAGTAAAAGAAGGGACACTCTACCCAATTCTCCATAGACTGAAGAAAGAAAGACTACTCAATGTTCATAATGAGAAGTCAGAAACTGGGCCTAGTAGGAAGGTCTACGTACTAACAGGAGAAGGAGATAGAGTCTATCGGCACCTCACAGTTCTAGTCGGAGATATATTTGAAAAGTTGGAGGCACTGAAAAGTGAGTAACGAGGAAATTGAACAGATAATTGATGACTACATCAGAAGGACTTCACGTCTACTACCGGACAATTTTGAAACTGAGGATCTGCTTGAAGACCTTAAAGCTCACATCTATGAAGGACTTGGGCATAAGCAACAGATCAAGCCTGCCGAAAGTTCTGTGGAACTCGTTCAGGAAGTTCTCAAAGAGCTTGGTACGCCTGAAGAAATTGCAGAAGAATATAGTAAAGAGAGAGTTCCAGATCTAGATGATGATGAAGCAGAAGACAAATTTACGTACTATGCAATTAGACTGATAGCAGCCATTGTGGTGGCAGTTATAGCAGCTTTGATAGTAGATTTTGTTACTGAAGGAGCTGTTGATTTTGCTTTCGCATTCTTTGTTCTAGTTGCATTTGCTGTGATTGAGTGGTTTGTAAGAGCAAAACAAATTGGAGAATCATAGCATGAAAGTAGAAACTTTCCATTTCAAAGAAGCATCGCGTTCAGTGACCAATGAGGTAATTGCCTTAGTAAAGAAATTCCTTGAGGAAAATCCGAAAATCGAACACATCATTGTTGCAACAACAGAAGGTGCAACTGGCGTTGCTGTTGCACGAGCATTCAAAGAGAAGAAAGTGATTGTTGTTTCTCATCAAACAGGATTTGCGGAACCGAATAAGAACGAACTCAAAGAAGAGCATCGGTTGGAAATAATCAAAGAGGGAGCACAAGTCCTCACTACCACACACGCACTTGCAGGAGTCCCAAGAGGAATCCGCAGAGAGTTAGGTACTTGGCAGGCAACAGAAATCATTGCAGTTGCATTGCGAATATTTGGGCAGGGTACAAAGGTCTGTGCAGAAATAGCCATGATGGCGGCGGATGCAGGGCTAGTTCCAGTAGATACTGATGTAGTTTGTATTGGTGGAACTGGTAGAGG
>JAEOSL010000109.1 GCA_016840385.1 Candidatus Thorarchaeota archaeon
ACTTCGAATTCATCTTCGCGGGCGATTGGTTTTACACCAGTACATTTCCCATGTGTCAGCCCAATGAAAGCCATCACGTCGTGGTCCAAATTACCACTAGCTCTGGCAATGAAGACAAAATCCCCGGTCCACCAAGATGCTGCTTTCGCATACGCTTCGTTATTGTTGATTGCATCCTCGTAAAGACCCAACCACTCTTCTGACATGAATTTCGGCATAGTAATCAAAATCTAGTGCTTCGTCAACTAAAAGTAGTTCGGTTTCTAATTCTGTGACCTACCCACCTGCAACAAGTGGGAAAATCGATATCTCATCGTCAGATTCCAGAATGGTTTCCATCCCATTTAGAAACTTAATCTCTCTACCATTCTTCATGAAAGTAATGTCAGATTTGAGTTCTCCAGTTTTATCCAATAGATGCATCTTGATTTTGGAATCCAGAATTAGCTCATCTAGGAGATTGGAGATTGTGGCACCATCTTTCATGTCAAACTCAATCTTCGACTTTCGGTCAACGAGGTCTCCAAGATGCCCGTAGAACTTGACCGAAACCTTCATCGTTGATTCCTCTAGGTCATTGTCAACACTATGCTTATAAAATCCAAGGAAACTATACTTTGGAACTCACTGAGGTTTCCTTCATGATGTACGGTTACATGGGTAAAATTCTTCGAGTAAATCTGACAACCTCCACCATAACGGAAGAATTCCCAGATGATGAAACATTACGCAAGTATCTTGGAGGAGCCGGACTTGCAACAAAATATCTCTTTGATGAAACCGAACCAGGTATTGATCCCCTTGGTCCGGAGAACAAGCTCATCTTCATGACTGGACCACTGACTGGCACACGATCTCCAAGTACAGGACGTTACAGTGTGGTTACTAAAGCACCACTTACCAATGGATGGGGACAGGCTAATTCTGCAGGATTCTGGGGACGCGATTTCAAACGCTCAGGATTTGATGGTGTCATCTTCGAGGGTGTAGCACCAAAACCAGTTTATCTTCTTACTGAAGATGAAAAGGCAGAACTTGTAGACGCTGAGGAGATCTGGGGACAGAACACATCTGATACCACTAGATTACTGAAGGAGAAGCACGGGAAGAAGTTCAACGTCACTTGCATCGGTATCGCAGGTGAGAAACTTGTCAAGTACGCTGCGATTATGAACGACTGCGATGAATGGGGATGGGGACGAGCAGCAGGTCGTTGTGGCGTAGGTGCAGTCATGGGTTCTAAGAATCTCAAGGCAATTGCATCCAGAGGAACTATGACCATTCCTATTGCAGATGAAGAAGCTTATCGAAAAGAGGCCAAGCAAAGATTCGACTGGGTGAATCAGAGTATCCTGAAGATGACACTTGAGGTGTATGGTACAGCGACCATGGTTGACTTAGTTAGTGTCAAGGGAGGTATCCCAACTAGAAACTGGCAAACAGGAGTCTTCGAGAATGCAGACAAGATCAACGGGACTGCAATCAATGATCAGATACTAGTGAAGAGAAAACCCTGCTTCGCGTGTCCAATCCATTGTGGGAGAATTGCTGAGATCAAGTCAGGTCCTTTCAAGAGTAAAGGAGAGGGACCTGAGTACGAAACTATCAGCTCGTTTGGAACGATGTGTGGTGTTGATAATTTAGAAGCAATCACTCTTGCACACTTCCTCTGTAACGAGTATGGAATAGACACCATCTCTGCAGGAAACACTGTAGGCTTTGCAATGGAATGTTACCAGCGTGGAATTCTGAAAAGCGAAGATGTTGATGGAATGGATTTCTCTTGGGGTAATGCTCATCTAATTGTTGATATTGTTCACAAGATAGGCAAACGAGAAGGTGTCGGAAACCTGCTTGCTGAAGGGACAATGAGGATGGCTCAGAAACTCGGACAGGGTTCTGAACGATTCGCTATGAATGTTAAAGGACTCGAATTACCTGGATACGATAGTCGTGCGGCTAAAGTTACAGGACTTGCTTATGCAACTGCCAACAGAGGTGGAGACCATATCACTGCGTATATCGAGGGACCTGCATTTCTCAATATGCCATTCATGATCGTTGAAGAAGCAGACATTGGAGACCCACTAATAGAAGATCCAACAACATCCCTGATAGTCAAGAACTTCGAGGATGCGTTTGGAATCTTTGATGCTATCGGTGGTTGCAAGTTCATGGGGATGGTTCTAACAGCTGATGACTGGGCAGGTCTCATGGGAACCCTCATGGGTATTGATTACACGGTTGATGAATTTCGCAAGACTGGGGAGCGGATATACAATCTTGAACGAGCCTACATCCTGAGAGAAGGATTCACTCGAGCAGATGATACTCTCCCACCACGAATGTTAGAAGAACCACTACCTGAGGGACCTGCAGAAGGTCACGTTGTAAACTTGGAGATTCTTCTCGATGCATACTACGAGTACCGTGGATGGGACGAACAAGGTCGGCCAACGAAGGAGAAGCTACGAGAACTCGGACTAGAATGGTTGATCGATATTGTTTATGCGGATACGACTTCTGTTATGGAAACTCAAAAACAGAAAGTCCAGCAAGTTGTTACAACGGAGAAGAAAGAAAAAGTAGCAACGGAAGAAAAAGAAATCACGGGAGAGAAACCCTGGTTAGATAGTTACCAGATTGGTCCCTTCAAACTTGAACACTCAATGGCTCCCTATCCTGAGATGAACGTGTACAAGTTCCTTGAAGATACCACAGAGAAGTTTCCTGACATCGTAGCTTGTGAGTACGCTGGAGAAGAGATGAAGTATCCCGAATTGAAGGACAAGGTTGACAGACTTGCATCAGCCCTCGTAGCAATAGGAGTGAAGAAGGGTGACACTGTTGCGACGGTGCTGCCCGGATGTCCTGAATTCATCATTGCAGATTACGCTGTAATGAAGATTGGTGCAATCCATGTTCCATTAAGCATTCTACACAAGGAAGACGACCTACAGTACGAACTCAAGGAGAGCAAGACGAAATTCGCAATATGTTCCTACAGGCGTCTAGAACGGCTCAATGCAATAAAGTCTGAAACCAATGTGGAAACCGTCATCTATGTTCCGACAAAGCTCTTCCCAGATTACGAGTATCCAGAAATGGAAGAGATTCGGGATGAGAACTACTATCTCATGAGTGATCTGATTGAGAAACACGAACCTCACACAGAAACAGTCGAGATCAATCCGAAAGAAGACATTGCGCTTCTACCCTTCACTGGAGGTACCACTGGGCAACCTAAGGGGACAATGCTTTCTCACCACAACATCACATCCAATGTCAGACAGTCAATCCACTGGATGATGGAGCCACTGAAGGAAGGGATCATAGGAAAGAGTTCTGCTGTTGTATGCGTACCAATCTTCCACGCATACGGTCACTGGGCGATTCATGCTTGTATCTCGTGGGGAATCAAGATGCACCTGATGGACTCACGTGATATTCCGAAAATTGTTGACACCATCAACAACCATCGCCCATTCATTGTGTTTGCAGTTCCAACTCATTACTCGATATTTTCACAAATGGATCTAGTGAAAGCCCAGATATTCTATTTCTCAGGAGCAGCAGCACTTCCCGAAGATCTTGCAGAAGAATTCGAGCAAAAGGCGGGTGTACCAATGGGTGAAGGTTATGGTGCAACAGAAACATCATGTATTGTTACCATAAATATCTCAGCACTTTCAAAGGTAACTGGTTTTATGGATGAAACGAAGAGAGGAGTCGGGATTCCAGCCCCAGATACAGAAATCAAAATTGTAGATCCGGATACTGGACAAGAATTACCGATTGGTTCACGTGGAGAGATTTGGATACGAGGGCCTCAGATCATGACTGGGTATTTTCCTACACCGGGAAGTGGTTTGAAAGAGGGCGGATGGTTACCAATGGGAGATATTGTCGAAATGGATAGTGATGGTTACTTCAAAGTCGTAGACAGGATAAAGGACATGATCAATGTTTCAGGGAACAAAGTGTACAGTAGAGTAATCGATGATATCCTTCACGAACACGATGCTGTCGAGATTGCCGGTGTGATTGGTATCCCAGATCCAGAGAGACCTGGAAGCGAGCGAGTCAAGGCATTCATCCAGCTGAAACATGAGTACAAGGGTAAGGTTTCTGAACAGGACATCATTGACTTTCTCAAGGACAAAGTCAAGCCATATGCAGTACCAAAGTCGGTCGAGTTCAGAGATGAACTTCCACTGACTGTTGTCATGAAGCTATTCAAGAAGAAGCTTAGGGAAGAAGAAATTGGTTAGAAACCGTGACTATGCAGCTCTGGCAGTCTGCGTTCAATGTAAATTCTATTTCTTCCTGTCCTTTCGTTTCTGTTCCCTTTCAGCGGCTTTGCGTTCTCGTTCAGCGATTCGTTCAGCTTTCTTCTTCTCTCGTTCTGCCTTTTTTGCCTCTCTCTCTTTCTCTCGTTCTGCTTTCTTTCGTTCCCTCTCAGCTTTCTTTGCTTCTTTCTCACGAATAGCTGATTCATCATCAACCTTGAGTTTTCCATCTTTTATGGAGAAACTGATTTTCTTCTCATCGGCCATTTGCTTTTCACTTCCAAGAGTTGCAGGATTTTAATTCTTCAAATGTAACTAAAGAGTGACAGACAGTAATACTTGCTATAAATCTATTCGATTTCAATCTCATCAACATTCATGTTTCCTCTGAATAGTACAAGAAGGGGAAACACCCCTCCTTGTTGGTCTAACAATTACTCGTTATGTAGACATACCACATCATATTCTCAGGCAAGGGGTCAGAGCATACGTAGCCGGACCCCTTTGCATGGTCATTGATAGGATCATCCAGTTGAGGTTGGAAGGGATTCGTTGAGTTCGTACCGTAGAACACTGCGACTTTCTTGTCATAATTTTGATGCTCAAGACCAGCTCTGAACCAGGATTCCATTATTGTGAGAGCTGGGAGTGGGTACAGACCTGTCATATAGAGGGCGAATTGTAATCCCATACTAGCGGTGTTCTTTGCACTCGTAGCGAATCCACAGACTTGATGAATACCATGAAGGACAGGACCCCACAGTTCGAATACATTTAGCCCGTAATGATTATAGAATTGTAACACATTGCATGATTCCATTGCTAGAGTTTCAAGGTCTCCATCACCCAATTTCAAATCACGGAAATCGGCGTATTCACCATCATGGTCAGATGTGAAAGAAATCGCGCCAGGATTACCATGCCCTTTGTAGTACACCATGTCTACTGCATCAATCCACTCAGAATCATTGCCATCGTTTTCAGTGGCTCGGAAGTCCGATTCCCAGGCATTCCATTCACCCCAGTTGAACTCTTGACTATATCCGCCTGTTGTACTCATATGGTGGTAGAACCTTCCTGCATCGCTTTCGGAGTTGGTTAGTCTAGCCTCGTACGATAGACCCACCCATTCGACTCCAACCTCTTTGATGCCATCATCATAATCTCCTGTTGGAGTATTTGGTCGGAATTCATGATTGTCATCATCTTGACTGTATGCTGTAGTGATTGGCAAGAATATGAAAGCTGAAAGTATTAGAAATAGGAAAGGCACTATCAATGAGCCTTTCTTCTTTGCAACAATAAGAAACACTACCAGAAGGGCTATTGCCCCAAGTGCAATAAATACAATACCGGGATCAATACTCATTGCAGCAGTCGAATCAATTGTGACAGCAATGATGTCATAACAATACTGATTTTCCGAGTCTCGAACAGTTAGTATTATTGGATGTGGAATACGTTCATTCTCCTTGAATACTTCAGAGAGAGTAGAAGTTGTGAAGTTCTTGGAATTACTTAGGACACCATCATGGAGAGAGTGCCATTGATATTGATAGGGTGGTGTTCCAAAGGACACCAGACAATCGAAGGTAATTGGAACTCCTGGTTGTCTTGTGATACTACTTGAGGACTGAATAATCCCGGTAAATGGTTGAAACTCTGTAGCATCAAACTTCAGATTCAATATAATTGGATTCCCTTCATCATCGGTCTCACTAAGAGTTACATCATAGACAGGATAGAGGAGGTCGTTGTTCGAATCTTCTTCACCAGTTTCATACACCAGATTGTATGCCACAACTGAATCATCCGGGATTCCATATGTTGACAGGATAGAATCAAACTCTATGAGGACAGCAGTAGTATATGGAGTTGGAACGATGTCCCGCCATTTCCAGTCAAATCCTACAATATTTTCAGCAGGACCGGGGATACCTCCACCGTCGCCAATGACGACCTTAATCCCCGCACTCTCTTCTGCAATTGGAGTATTGTCTATTTCAAAATCATAATTGAAGTGATAATTGAGTATTTTTGAGTGCATCACATGAGTCTCAATATTGTATATCGTTGCATTGGTTGTCCCTATTCCGACAAACCCCGCATTAGCTGGGACCAGTCCCTTCTCATCCATCCATGCTTCAGCAATTGTCTGACACTCACCCTCACTCGGGAGATCATCACCCGACGAGATATTCCAGAGTCGATCATAATCTGCAAACCAGATGGACCCATCCTTTGAGTCAACCTCAAAGTAGCTGTTACTCCAATTAACGAAGTAGATACCCTCGGTTTCTTGAGGTAGTATGTCATGAAGACCAAAGAGAGATGATACCAGACTCTGCACGTAGGTTTCATTGACCTCGGGAGTTACCAGCTCATAAATTGGCATCTCCGTTTGCGATAAGACAAAGCCAAGTGGTTCATGAGTTACCGTGGGTTCAGGTGTTGCAGAAGCATCTGTAAATGAAACTACAAGTAAAAGCAACAATAAGAGTAAGATTGCATCCCTTCTCAACTATTGGACCTCCGAATAATGTCACGCGGATTCATCCTTTCGTAGGGAAAGGATGTTTGTACAACTGTAATCGCGGCATAAAAATCTCCCCAATTTAGATGTTTCAAGGAGTGGAGAAAATTGTGTAAGGAAGGGGAAAATCCCCTCCCTCCAGATTCAACATCCCGACGTGATATAGACAAGGTGATTGGTACTTCCAGGCGTTGGGTCTGAACAAACATATCCGAATCCGTACGCATGGTCGTTTATAGGATCGTCAAGCTGAGGTTGATACGGATTTGCAGACTTCGTGGCGTAGAATACAGCAGACACCTTATCGCTACTTTCAGTTTCTAGACATGATCTAAACCATGCATTCACTATCGTGAGGCTTGGATTAGTAAAGTAGCCTGTCATATAGATTCCGAATCCCACACCTGTTTTTGGAGAATTCGTACTTGATGTTTGAAAAGAACAGACTTGATGAATACCTTGCAGGGCAGGCCCCCACCTCTCAAATACATTGTTACCATGCTTATCCTCCCAGGCTAATGGTTTGCATGCATCAATCGCGAGAGTATCTAGATCACCATCACCTAGTCTCAGCTCAGTAAAATTCAGAAAATGTTGATCGTGTTGGTAAGCCGTGAAACTAATACTAGTGGGACCTCCATGACTGTGCAGGTATGCAATGTCTACCGCATCTATCCATTGATTATCGGTCCCACCAAAAGAAGTAGCTTTGAAATCTTCTTCCCAAGCTGAAAATTCTCCCCAATTGAACTCTTGACTGTAACCGCCTATTGCACCCATCCAATCGTAGAAACCTTCAGTATTTTCCTCATTATTATACAAAGGGCTGTTTAGATGAGATAACCCAATCCATTCCACTCCGACTTCTCTGACATTATCATCATATGCTCCTGAGGGTGGACTATATGCTATTTTTTTAGTGCTAGATATTCCACTACTTGCAGAGATGATAGGGAATAACATGAAAGCTGAAAATAGCATGATTAGAAGGGGCAATACGCGACTACCCTTCCTCTTCACTATTACGAAAGAGATGGCTAGAACAAAAACAGCACCTATGGCACTCAGAAGAACAAGATT
Source organism: Candidatus Thorarchaeota archaeon (assembly GCA_016840385.1). The sequence continues at coordinate 7,903 of JAEOSL010000109.1, forward strand.
GAAGCCACTATTGATACGCGGGTACTCGACAGTTACAGCAATAACATCACTATCCCTTCTGCCCTCCGAATCCCAAACTACCACCGTAACCGCATGAGGTACAAGTACGTCTATCTTCAAAGGTTCTGAGAGCGTTGAAATTGAGAATGTACTTGCAGTGCTCAGGACACCATCAAAGTCGGAGTGCCATTCATAGATATAGGGGGGAGTCCCGTATTCAACTTCGCAATCAAAAGTAATGGATTGTCCAGGTGAAACTGTTATGCTATGACTGGGTATGGGGCTCACAATATCGACATGTGGTTTATAATCGGTACCATCGAACTCTTCTTCGTAATAAACATCATTACCTTCATCATCAGTTTCGACACGGGATATCTCGTAAACAGGAAATAGAAAATTATTGTTATCATCTTCCATGGTGTCATAAACTAGTCTATGTTCTAACACGCTACTTGCAGGGATATCATAAACATCCAGAATAGACTCGTATTCTATGAGATTCGCAGTGGTATGTACATCAGGCTTAACTTCTCTCCACTTCCAATCAAATCCTATTATTTCGCCTCCTTCACCCATCATGACTGATACTTGTGCTGACTCTCCGGTAATAGGAAATTCACCAATAGTAAATTCATAATTCACATGGTACTGAAGAATCTTTGAAAGAGTTTCTCCTGAATCTATGTTGTATGCTATTGCAGAAGTGTTTCCAATATTTGTAAAGAATGCATTTGCAGGAAACAGTCCATTTTCATCTAACCACCTCTCCGCAAGTACACGACACTCACCTGGAGTAGTTTCACCTACTCCCAGAGAAATATTCCAGAGTTTATCGTAGTTTGCAAACCAGATAGACCCATCTGTTGAATCAACCTCGAGATAGCTGTTACTCCAGTTTGCTACATAGATCCCTTCTACTTCCTCTGCTAATACATCATAAATACCAAAGAGTGAGGATGCTAGACTTTGTACATAGGTCTCATTCACATCAGGAATTATCATCTCGTAAATTGGCATCTCCGTTTGTGATAGAACAAAGCCAAGTGGTTCACGAGTTGCTATGGATTCAGGTGTTGCAGAAGCATCTGTAAATGAAACTACAAGTAAAAGCAACAATAAGAGTAAGATTGCATCCCTTCTCAACTTTTCAACCTCCCAATGAGTCACGCGAAATCATCCTTTCGTGGGGAAAGGATGTTTGCCCAAATGTAATCGCGGCATAAAAATCTCCCCTTAATCTCTAATCTCTATAATTAATCTCTAAGATGGTGTAGATTCAAGAAGAATAGGTTTCACTATCGATGTCCAAATCTCATATCCAAGTTCAGTCATGTGAATTCCATCCCATTTGAATAATTCAGGCCGGGGAGTACCTTCGGTGGTAAGCATAGGAGGAACAATATCGATGTAATGAAGTAGGTCATTAGAATTACAAAATTCCTCAACGAGAGAATTTGCTCTCTTCATTTCATCCCAGAGTTTCTTTCGTCTCTTGGGAGGTTTGATTGATATGAAGTAGATTGGAACTTCAAGCAATTGTCCATGAATCTTTTCACAAAATTCACGGAAGTTATTCTTCACTTCTTCTGGAGTCTTCTTCTTTGTATAGAATAAACCTGAGAGATCATTCTCACCAGCATAGAAGACTATTGATTTTGGCTTATATGGAAGTACAATACGGTCTACATAGTAAATAGCATCAGAAATTCTAGAACCACCAAATCCACGATTCAAAATATTTAGGGGGGTCATATCCTGTTTCAGCGTATTCCAGTATCGAATACTTGAGCTACCAGTGAAAAGAATAGCACCTTCTGTTGGTGGGTTTTCAATATCCTGCTTTTCATACTTGCTGATTTCACGTTCCCATATAGTCGGGTCTCCACTGTTTAGTTTCGCTCGAAATCTCAAAATGAAGATTAACGCGAAAATAATACCTATTACTATTGCACCAACAGAAACCGTCAGTAATGTGTTCATTCATTCTGCGCTCCTTTGTACTCATTTCTTTAAAGTGGTACAAGAAGGGGAAAATCCCCTTCCTGTTGGTTTAGCAACTCGATGTGATATAGACGAAGTTCTTGTATACTCCAGGAGTAGGGTCACTACACACATAGCCGAATCCGTAAGCATGATCATGAATCGGATCATCCAGTAGTGGTTGATACGGGTTCGAAGACTTTGTTGCATAGAAAACAGCAGACACTTTATCGCTACTTTCGGTTTCAAGACATGCTCTGAACCACGCATTCACTATCGTTGCACTCTGAAGAATATTGAGACCTGTCATGTAGAGTCCGAATCGGGGACCTGTTTCTGGAGAATTTTGACTGTTGGAAGCAAAACCACAGACTTGATGAATGCCTTGAAGCGCAGGAGCCCACCTTTCGAAGACGTTAACACCATCCTTATCTTCCCAAGCTAATGGTTTGCATGCATCCATTGCGAGTGTATCAAGATCACCATCACCCAGACGCATTTCAGTAAAGTTCAGCCACGATTGATCATGCCACGATGTGAAACCAAGACCATTGGGACCTCCATGAGTATGAATATACACAAAATCTACAGCATCTACCCATTCATTGTCAGTCCCACCAAACGAAGGATCAACAAAATCTTCTTCCCAAGCACTATATTCATGCCAATTGAATTCTCTACTATAACCACCGACATTCCCCATCCAATTGTAAAAACCTTCAGTATTCACCTCATTGTTGTACAATGGTTTCTTATGATGCGACAAACCTATCCACTCTACTCCTACTTCTAAGAAACCATCATCATAGGCTCCAGTAGGTGCGCTAGGTGTCAGTTCATTAGTGACAGGCATTCCACTTCCAGCAGATACGATTGGGAGGAAGATAAATGCGGAAGTTAGAAAGACGAGAAATACCAACACAAACATGCCCCTCTTTTTCACAATGACAAAAGATATGGATAGAAGAACAACTGCGCCTAAAGCAATCATAACTACTCCCACATCAATAAGGATAGGTGGGTCCTCGATAGTTACAGCTCTAGCTTCACTATCCCATCTGTTCTCGGAATCCCAAACAGAAACCGAAATCGCATGGGGTACAAGTACCTCCTTCTTCATCTGCTTAGAGAGTGTCGAAATAGAGAATGATTTAGAGGTACTCAAGACTCCATCAAAATCTGACCGCCATTCATAGGTATAGGGAGGTGTTCCCAAAACAACAGTGCAATCAAACGTAATGGATTGCCCTGACTGAGTGACCAGACTACTTGCAGGGTCGTGAATGATAACACGTGGGCTAAATTCTGTGGCATCGAATTTCAAGTTGATGTGAATATCATTCCCATCATCATCAAGTTCAATCCAAACTATTTCGTAGACAGGGACTAGAAGTGTATCACCGGGGTCAGTAAGATCATACACCAACCTATTGCTTACAACGCTGTCTGCGGGAATTTCATTTACATCCAGAATTGATTCGTATGTAATGAGATTTGCAGTTGTATAGACATCAGGTTCAATATCTTGCCACTTCCAGTCAAATCCGACTATTCCACCACCTTCACCAATCATCACTGAAATTTGTGCGGTTTCTCCTGTAACTGGATATTCACCAATTGTGAATTCGTAATTGACATGATATTGAAGAATCTGTGAATCGGATTCACCAGAATCTGTATTGTATATTCTCGCGGTAGTATTTCCAATATTTGTAAAGAATGCATTTGTCGGAAGTAGTTCATGAGTACCAAGCCACGTATCTGCACCTGTGCGACATTGGCTTGGAGTAGTTCTATCTATTGCTAGACTAATATTCCAGAGTTTCTCATAATCAGCATACCAAAGTGAGCCATCGCTTGAATCA
>JAEOSL010000110.1 GCA_016840385.1 Candidatus Thorarchaeota archaeon
GCTTCAATTTCTTCCACTCCTTTCTTGTACGTTCCTGATGTGGGGAAGATGTCTATGATATCTGAAATACTTCCATCATAACACGCCAGTTCAGGTAATCCTAGGTCGCTCAGGATTGCTTTCTGTGCGGAGTAGTCTTGCTTTGGAGAAATCAATGGCCAAGCAGCTTCCAGATGTGTCCGAACAGAAGCCCAACCATGTTTCTTGACATGGCCCGAATAGGATTCAGCCTGCAATTTGATGATTTTGACTTCGGGACACCCTTGTAACCATTCAGGCCTTGTGGTCTTGAAGGACATAGCATAGAGAACATCATTCAGATTAGGAGGATTTTCGCTGAAATCAGCTTTGAAAACAGGAACGGGTGCACGTGAATTCATATTATCAATGATGACCTTCTGAATACGTTTTAGGTGATTTAGGGGAGCAATGTTGATTGTATCCAGTTTATTTCTATGCAGGTAAATATAGCGTAATGATTTACAATTAACAAGTGGTGTTAAACTGACATCTTCAATTCGATTATTGGACATATCCAGTGTTTCAAGCTTCGCACAGTTCTTCAACGGAGAGAGGTCGATACTCTCTATCGCATTTTCACTGAGGTCAAGATACTTCAGTGTCGAACATCCTTCAAGAGGAGTTAGATCAACTTGGCTTAGGTAATTGCATGATATGTCAAGTCGTACAAGATTCTTGATTTTCGTCACCCAATGCAAATCAGATGATACAAAGCCAGTGAAAGATGTAGATTCAGAAGGACCATAGAGAAACCTTTGGTCATCCGGATTTGTGGTATCAGTATACCTTGCTACAATACATCGTGTCATAGTCGTATGCCGTTACCCGAAACTTACCCGATCTTGAACATGTAGCCCATGATCGATGTCCGGTTCCTGATTCATTGAGGCGGCATCGCAAATCCAAAAGATTTGCAAAGTCTTACTACCTCTCCAACAGGCGTTTAGTGTCTCCGTGCAACTCGCGGCGACTGCAGAATCAGTTCCTGGACTTGGCTCTCTTCTTGGGCTGACACTACAGTTACTTGTTCCCTGTCTTGGTATTTAAGCCCCTGTAGAAAGGATGGTATTTGACCCATCATTCATCTAAGAGAGGAAGAAATCTATCCAAAATCAATGCAGCTGTTTTCAACCACGATACAACTCCTTGTGATTTTGTACCTCTGGAATGTATTAAAGGGACACGGAAAATAACTTGGAACACGTGTTCTAATAATTAGAAATCCAATGCGGTATTATTTTGTTTGAGCCAATATCATTCGGGGGCAGTATCTGTCTTGACGATGGTTAAATCGAACTCATGCTTGATTCCGATTTTCTCTGCAATCTTCAAGATAAACCTACGTCGACTCCCATAGGTGGCATCAAAGAGTATTATTGCAGGGAGTACCCAAAACATGACGATAATGGGTAAGATGAACAGAAAGATGACAGCGGAGTAGTGTACTTGGCTACCGTATTCATTGAGAAAATCAAAGGTAAATTGATACAATGAAAGAATGACACTTATTCCAGCATAACCTTTCAAGAAGGACAAATACCACTTGCCAACACCTTGAAGATCAATCGAGGCGGATACATTCCCTACGTCTCCCTTATTCAGTGCAACAATTCCAGAATCATAGATTATCCAAGCAGCTGAAAAGAGTGCAAAAGCAGGAACTTGTAAAATGGCACCCAAGTTGAAGAATAGGAACATGATGCCACTCCATTGAAGATAGTAATCTTGAAACAGTGGTAAAGTCATGATGGCAGGATTAAATATCAAACTCAATGTGAAATTGGTCGCCATCAATGCTGGAAAGAATCCCATAAACGTGCTTTTGAATTTCTCTGGAGGTTCTTCCTCGTGTATAGCAAATATGTGATGTTTCCCAATGACCTTCTTATAGCCCCAGAGGAAGAGTGGTGCTAGAACAAATCCGATCAATGTTCCAAGTATTGCATATACAGAAAAAGAAAAAACTACCCAACCTGCGTTGCTAGTGATACCAAATAATATTGACAATGGCATAATCGCTAGTATGGCAATGAGAAGTGGTCTTGTGTATTTCAATTTAATCCCTCAAAGAATTTCAGCGAGTCTGTTGTTACCGAAATATCCATGCTGTACCTTATATTTGTGATGAATTATAATACAACAGCACAGTTCTCCTATAAGAGAGCCTGCAGCTCTTCAAGGAACCTATTGGCTTGTTTCGCCCCAAGTTCCCAGAATGCAGGGTCGTTAATATCGAAACCAAATTCCAGAAGACTGTCTCTTACGCTCTTTGTGCCACCTCTACTTAGTAGGTTTCTGAACCTACTCTTGAATGCATCACCTTCTTCTTTGTAAACCTCATAGAGGGCGAACACTAGCATTTGAGCAAAGGAGTATGAGTAGTTGTAGAATCTGTAGTTTGGCATGAAATGATGAGGAATGCGAGCCCATTCGAATTCCATGTAATCATTCCACTCAACACGATCTGCAAAGATACGCTTCTTGGCAGCATTCCATAGATTACTTGCAGTTTCAGCATCGATTAATTTTCCTTCTGCAATCGCAGTGTAAACGCTCTTCTCGAATAGTGCACGGAGTCCGACATAATAGACTACGTAGGTGTAATTACTCAATACTTGAGTAAGAATCTCTATTTTCTGTTCTTTGGATTCAGACATCGAGAGGATTTTATCTGTGAGTAGAAGTTCTCCGAAGATAGAGCCCATCTCAGCAAGACATGCTGATGAGCTCCAATTTAATGGAGCTTGCGCATGATAGGTAACATGTCCTTGAACAGCATGCCCTAATTCGTGTGCAAGGGTATAGAGGTCATTCATTGTTTCGTTATACGAAGTGAAGACAAAGGAGCTCTTTACTTTACCATGTCGAGCGCAGAAGGCCCCAGAGGTTTTTCCTGTACGATTAGCAGAGTCAATTCGCTCATTGACAAACATATTTTCAACTACGGTTCCAAATTCGGGATCATAAGACCCAAATGCATCAACCACTATTGTCCTTGCGTCTTCCCAACTAAAATGCCAAACTGGATTATCAGAAGATGGAGCCATGACGTCATGTCCTTCGATCGTTTCGATACCCATTATCTTCGATTTAAATGTCAAAAATTCCCTAAATTTGTCTGAGGTGTTTTCGATTGCAGACAGTAGGGCGTTGATTGCTTCTTCATCTACATCCTGATCAAGTAAACTTTGAGTCATTGGAGAAGGGTGACCTCTAAGTTTAGACATTGCCAGATGGTCCGCACAAATAGACCTGAGTGCAAGCGCATGAAGCAACTTGTCGTCGGAGTAACTTTTGTAGAGGGTTTCTGTTGCCATACGTCGAATATCACGATCTGGATTCATCCGTAATGCGCTTAGCTGGTTATATGTAAGAGTCTTCATCTCACCGTCCATCTCAACCTCAAAGGTCTTCTCAGAAACCCATGATGAACGGAGTTGAGAGAACAATCGAATCCCGTTCAAATCTTTCTGGATGATGGCTTTCTCTTCACCCTCAGAAAGATGATACTTTGAAGCGTTATGAAGTCGTTCAAGATAATGCTTGAACTCAGAGAGCACAGGCTCCTGAATCATCTCTGGTTTCTCAGAGAGGAGTTTACCAAGATTAAGATCAATGGATTTCAATGTCTGTCCAATCTTACTCATAGTTTGGCGAGACCACCCATTGATTTGACCGGATTCTTTGTTTGTTGTATCAGCACTAAATCGTAACTTACCATAATTTATGGCATCATTAGATTCAACATTAAAATTCTGACGTGAAACAAGCATCTCTTTGATGTCTGTTGCGGACATTGATGAAATCCGATTACTATATTGATCTCTAAAAGCTTCAGCCTTAGTGATCATTGAGTCCAACAATTCTTTTACCTTATCAGCTGGAGCTCCATCAACCAGTGCTGACAAGTCCCAAGATCTCTCTGATTGTGTCATCGTAATACCCAATTTGACTCATGAAAATCCCCCATAAAAGAACTAGTCTTTGAACGTATGAGCGAAGAGGTTGAGTTAAATTGGCAATGGTTTCGTGAAAACTCATGTTCACCACCCGGTATGATCTTCACATCCATTCTTCTTATTCGGATGGTAGTGATGATATAATCGATATCGTTCGTAGAGCGAACATGATGCATTTTGAAACGATTGCTATCACAGATCATTTCTGGCCATCAAGGGGTTCTCAAAGAGGAGGAAAGAACATCATTGAGAACCGCCGCCTCGATATCGAAACTGCAAGAATTGATTATCCGAAAGTAATGATTCTTGACGGAGTAGAAGTAGATATTCAATCCAATGGAAGTCTTGCACCAGTTGCTGGGGGACTTGAACAATTCGAAATCTTAATTGGATCCTTTCATTGGATGTCAGATTCAAGAACCTGGGCATCAGCACTCATCAAAGCACTTGAGAAACCAAAGTTCCAGATATTGGGTCACTGGGATGGATACCTATCGTCGTATCAGGAAGAGGACGGTCGCACAGTTGCAGAAGCTCTAGCAGGCACAGGGATTGCAATCGAACTAAGTGGAAGGTACCCGTCAGAACAAACAGGATTTTTGGAGATGGCTAGAGACTGTGGATGTATCTTCGCTCTTTGCAGTGATTCTCATTCGGTTGAAACCGTAGGTCAACTAGACTACCAACGTAAATTAGCATCAGATTTCGATCTTGAGCTTGCTGAACCTAGTGCTTTGCTTGCCCTAAAATCACCATAAAGGAATAGTCGGAATCCTTTTTTCTCACCAAGTATAGAGAAACTCATTGGAGACAATTATAGATGACAAAGAAACTACTTTTTCCTTCTGAAGAATGGATAGAGAAATACGTTGAGGTCCTCAACAACAATCCCAGGTACGAGGACGCAGCCAAAACTTGGGAGGGCGATTTTGTATTCCAGATTAATGCAGATGGTGAAACTATCAAGGAAGATGTCAGATTTTACATAGACCTCTGGCATGGAAAGTGCAGATCCGCAAAAATGGCCGGACCAGATGATACGGCTGAGTTCACCTATTCTGGATCCCTTAAGAATTGGAAATTACTCTTTGATGGTAAGATAGACCCAATTAAGGGAATCATGGCTCGAAAATTCAAGTTAGATGGTGACATGGGTAAAGTGATGCGTTATACAAAGGCAGCACTGGAACTCGTAGCAACCACCAGAGAGATTCCTATCAAGTATTTAGACGAGGAATAGTCCGCACTGAGACTTAAATCGCAGCATGTAAATTGGAGTAGCTATGGCTCGCATTCACACCGAACTCAGCGATATAGTAGGAATTGAACACCCCATATTTCAAGGAGGTATGGGACCCTACAAAACAGAATCACTGGCAATTGCAGTTTCAAATGCAGGAGCTCTCGGAGTGATTAGCACCATTGGTATGGCTGCAACTTTGCTTCCAGACGCAGCACCAGTTGATGCTCTTCGTTTATTCGGCACAGACCCACCTCCTGTAATTCTGCGGAAATCAATAGAAGCAGTCACAAAGAATACAAAATCTTCGGATGGTGTGTTTGGAGTCAATATTCCAGTGGCGTCAGAGTTCATTCTTGCATCTGAGATGTTTTTCAAAGAAACTGTAGAAGCATGTGAGTCAGATTCTGATACCGAGCGGTCTCTAAGAGTTGTTGTTACCTCGGCGGGTAATCCAAAACCTTGGGCAGTCGTTAAGAAACACGGATTCGTTTGGGTACATGTTGTGCCTTCTGTATATCATGCAAAAAAGGCAGAAGCAGCAGGGGCAGATATCATCGTCGCATCTGGACATGAAGGTGGAGCTCATGTCAGTTGGGAGCCCGTCCATTCCATGGTACTGGTTCCAGCAGTAGCAAAAGCAGTCAATGTACCAGTAGTTGGCGCAGGTGGATTTTGTGATGGAGCAGGACTTGCTGCAGCGCTATGCCTAGGAGCTGTAGGAGTACAGATGGGAACTCGATTGATTGCAACGAAGGAGAGCGATTTTGAACCAACTTGGAAACAAGCAATCATCGAGCGAGAAGAACGGAACACACTCGTCGGGAGAGGTCTCTTTGGTCCGATGAGATTCCTTAGAAATGAGAGAGCAGAAGATATAGTGAAACGAACATTGAAAGACATCCCCAACTTTTTCCTTGGTGAGCCTCTTGACTCGAACGAAGAAATTCTAGAACTTGAAAGAACTGGTTTCGATGACATGATCAATGGCAAGTCTGATACTGCTCTGATGTTTGGTGGTGAGGTGGTAGGTAGGATAGATGATATTCCAACAACAGAAGACCTTATTCAAAGTGTAATCAAAGAAGCATCAGAGATTCTGAAAACGGTGCCTGAAGATGCTTTGAACAGTTGAATCTCATCTGGCAGAGCAAATAAGAGGGAGATATACAATCACTCAGCTATATCGACAAGTGATTAGGAGTAATAGATATGGTTTGGTGGTTTGCAATACCTAAGATTGTATTTGGTGATGATGCACTACTGGAACTTGAACAGCTAAAAGGAAAGAAAGCCCTGATTATTACAGACAGGGTCATCAATGAATTAGGACTTGCTGAGAAGGTTTCTGACCTGTTGTGTGAAAATCAATGGGAAACAGCGATTTGGGATGGTGCAGTACCAGACCCAAAGGTGTCAACAGTGAAAGAAGCAGCAAATGCTTTGACACGAGTTGGTGCTGATTGGATAATAGCTGTTGGCGGTGGGAGTGTTATAGACACTGCAAAAGCGGCCTGGGTTCTTTACGAGAGACCCGATGTGAAGCTGGATGCACTCACACCTTTTGATGAATTGGGGCTTAGAGCTAAGGCGAGGCTCATCTGCATCCCAACAACCACAGGAACTGGATCAGAAGCTACTAAGGCAATTGTGATACGTGATGATGAAACTGGTAGAAAATTCGCAACCATTAATCCCGAGTTAACACCGGATATTGCAATTCTAGATCCTGAATTCGTAGTAGGGCTACCAAAAGAACTCACAGCATATACAGGAATGGATGCACTGACTCATGCTGTTGAAGGATACGTGTCAGTTTGGAAGAATGATTTCTCAGATGGAAGCTCATTGCAAGCTGTGAAGATGGTTTTCGAGTGGCTACCAAAATCATTAGAGGATCTTTCAGACTTGGAAGCACGAGAGAAGATGCAAGTTGCAGCCTGCCTTGCGGGGATGTCCTTCGGTAATTCACAAGCTGCCCTAGCACACTCACTGGGACACAGTATGGGATCGGTTCTCAGAACGCATCATGGACTTTCAGTTGGGATGGCCCTGCCATACACTATCGAATTCAATTGCACGGAGAGTGAAGAAGCAGCATCTCAATATTCAGAGCTAGCTGGGCTTCTTGGAATTAAAGAGAAAGATAACGTGAAGACCTCAATGAAGTTTGCAACAGCTATTCGAGAATTAATGACAAAGGTTGGAAGTCCCACTAGTTTCAAAGAGGCAGGTGTCAAGAAGAAAGACTTTGATGATGGCTTAGAAAAACTCGTGGAGTTTGCCATGATGGATTCCAGCTTGACCATGAATCCACGGAATACAGATAGCAATGAGATTCGGAAATTGTACAAGTACATGTTTGAAGGCAAAATAGTAGATTTCTAAGGAGGTTTTGGAATGAATGGGTACAGAGGGAAAATCCTCAAAGTGGATCTAACATCAGGGACTACAACTGTTGAATCTCTAGATGAAAATCTGCTGAAGCAATTCATCGGAGGAGCAGGTCTTGGAGCTCGACTTCTCTATGACATGATCGATGGCAATACAGACCCATTGGGTCCTAATAATCCTTTGATGATACTGACTGGACCATTCACGGGAACATTTGTCCCTACAAGTGGAAAGTCAACTTTTTGCTCGAGGTCTCCAAAGACGGGATTATTCGGATACAGTACTGTTGGAGGTCATTTTGGAGCGGACCTGAAATTTGCGGGCTATGACGCAATCATCATCACTGGAACAGCCAAAAAACCGTGCTATTTACTCATTGAAGACTCGGATGTTGAGATTCGAGATGCATCTCACCTATGGAATAAGGATACTGAAGAAACATGGGAGATGCTGAAAAAGGAAACTGGTCATAAGAACGCAGGAATTGCCCGCATTGGAATAGCAGGTGAGAATCTAGTCAAGTATGCAAGTATCCTTGTTGACCATTACCGAGCTGCAGGTAGGACTGGGCAGGGTGCAGTCATGGGCTCAAAGAAACTCAAAGCTATTGTAATTCACGGGTCAGACAGGAAGGTCCCAGTTGCAGATGATGCAGAATTACGAAAAACTGCTTCTGAACTCAATGAGGCTTTCAAAGATGATCCAACATTTCGAATGTATTCAGACCTTGGTACTTCAGGATATACTGACATGGCCAGCATGATGTATGGCTCGTTCCCAGCTGGATACTACACTGTAGGCGAATTCGACACGTACAATCTCAGTGGCACCACAGTCAAAGAAACCATACTTGTTGGAAAGAGTGCGTGCTACAGGTGTCCAATTGGTTGTGGAAGGATAGTTGAGATTCCAGATGGGAAATATAAGATGGGTAAGTTTGCAGGACCCGAACTTGAGGTAACAGGTACAGTTGGATCACTAATTCTCAATAATGATGCAGCATCAGTTGCTTATGCAAACAAGATAATCGACCTTCTTGGATTTGATACGATATCTGGCGGCAATGTGATTGCGTTTGCTTACTATCTGTTCAAAGAGGGGAAAATCACTGCTGACGATATTGACGGTATAACTCCTGAATGGGGCGAAGTCGAATCAGCCATTACTTTTGCAGAAAAGATAGCTAAGCGAGAAGGAATCGGAGACCTCATGGCAGAAGGTGCTCGTGAATTTGGGGAGAAGTTTGGTTGTGCAGATCTTGCCGTTCAAGTAAATGGACTCGAATTTCCACAGCATGACCCAAGAGGTTTCTCAGGATTGGCTGTTGGATATGCAACTTCACCACGAGGAGCATGCCATATGAGTGCGGATATGTACAATGTGCAGATGGGACAACCTAACGAAGCATTTGACATTGAGAGTGAGGATAGGTTTGTCAATGAAGCCGATATTGTTGCTAAACATCAAAATTTCAGAGCTCTGACTAACTCTGCGGTGATATGCAATTTCTATCCTCTAAATGGAGAAGAATTAACGAATTTCATGAACCTTGTGACAGGGTGGAACTTACCAGTTGAGGACATCGTTGTCACTGGTGAAAGAATCTTCACAATGATGCGTCTTCTCAACCTCAAACTTGGATATGATACTTCTAATGAGATATTGCCTGAAATGATTACTAGACCTCTAGAGGGACCAACTGAGGGTCATGTGCCTAACATTGAAGAACAGCTAACAACATGGTATGAATTCCGAGGATGGGATAGAAAGAGTGGGAAACCACCAGTAGAAAAGCTAAAAGCTCTCGGACTTGATGGTTTCAAATGAACTCAGAGATTTGCATTTGGAATCTCTTTCACGATTGAAATGAGAAGATCATAGACTGTTCCAACTGTAGATATCTTGACCTTTTCATCCGGAGTATGTAGATACTTCATGAAAGGACCAATTGCGACCATTTGCATCCCTGGTAACTTTGAACCAATAATGCCGCACTCCAATCCAGCATGAATTGCAGATATCTTAATCTCCTCGTCAACAAACTTCTGATATTCAGAACTAATGAAGGCCGTGAAGGGACTTTCCGGCTCAGGTTTCCATCCAGGATATGCAGTCTTCTGAATGACCTCCCATCCTGTCAACTGACCTATAGTAGCTAGTTTCTTTCTAAATACCTCAAGTTCAGTATCAACACTACTTCGAATGCTCATTTGCACCATCATCTCTGAATCATTAGTTTCAACAACAGCAACATTGTTGGAGGTTTCAACAAGACCAGCAATAGCAGGTGAGAATGCAATGGGACCCTGATGAAGGAGATAGATCGACTGGATTATTTTCTTTGACTCCTCTAGCGAGAACGCAGGTTCTGGAGAGGATTTCTCCCAGCTAATCTGAATATCAGGCTCAAGTTCTATGAAATATGTGAGAATCTCATCTCGCGCTTTCTCCAGAAGCTCCTCAGTTCGCGATGATTTTCCAGTTTCAACTGCGAAATTAGTAGTAGCTTCACGGGTAATTGCGTTATGCTTGCTCCCTCCATTCCATCTGCATAGATGAACATTCAGCTCGTCTACAATAGGTGTGAGGATTTGTGCAATCATCTTGTTTGCGTTTCCACGATGCTTGTGAATATCTACACCAGAGTGACCACCAAAAAGGCCAGCAACGACTAGTTCGTAGAATGTAGCATCCCCAGTAACATCATTGGCCTGCAAAGTCTTCTTGAAGGTTGTATCACCACCACCGGCAGACCCGATTGTTATTCGTCCTATGTCTCCAGAATCTATGTTAACTAAGAGTCTACTATCAATTACCAGCTTATCGGTATCCAGAGCGAAAGCACCTGTCAACCCAGTTTCTTCATCAACTGTAATGAGGATCTCTAATGGACCTGATTTAAGATTAGGATCTAAAAGGACTGCAAGTGCAATTGAGGTTCCAATAGCATTGTCGGCTCCAAGGGTTGTACCATCTGCATCAACCCACTCACCATTTACTTGAATTTGAACAGGAATTGGATCGTTATCAAAGTCAAATCCCTCAGGGCGATCAGTTTCACAGACCATATCCATATGTCCTTGGAAGAGCAATGATGGAACTGACTCCATACCAGAAGAAGCAGGTCTCTTGACAAGGATATTTCCAACATCATCCTCTTGGAGTGATATTTCGATACCCAAAGATTTGGCTCGTTCAGGTATCCACGATTTCAATTTCGCTCTGATTTTTTCTTCCTTCTTGGATTCACGGGGTGTCACCGAGAAGACATGTTCAAAAATTTCCCAAACAACTTTGGGCTCTAGACTCTCAAGAACCATTCAAAAAACCTCTTACTACTCTGAGCAGACCAAATTCGACACTATAAGCTTTTGTCAATAGACAGACAAGTTTTCAGCTGGCTATTAATATTCAAGAAGGTAAACCTCTGAAATGTGATTTTGTAGGATATGATGTCCTACGACTTCACAATACATAGGAAAAACTGCTCTCGGTAGATTCAAGAGTCAGATTGTTAGGTTAGAGTAGGAAGGTGAAACACGTGAAAGAGGGAATTGGTACACCACTATTATCACCAACATATCCGGGACCACCATACCATTATGTTGACGCAAAGGTATTCCTTGCATTGTTCACTCCGACTGAGGAATCAATCAGAGCACTACTTCCAGAGCCTTTACGACCATCACAGATGCCACTTGCAGGTATACTCGTGGGAGAAATGCCGTGTAAGGAAACAGGTACATTCATGGAAGCTGGGATGTTAATACAATGTCTCTTTGACAATCCAGAAACTAAGGAAGAAGAAGTGGGAGTATACTTTGCTTACAACTACGTAGATACGGATGTTGCCCAAGCAGCTGGTAGAGAGATTTGGGGATATCCCAGAAAACTGGCAGATATTTCTCTGGATTGGAAAGGTGATACTCTAACTGGAACAGCAAAGCGTGATGGTGTAACGCTACTCAAAGCAACCTGTACCTTGGACGATGAAGGGGAATGGATGGATAGTGGTCCAAATATCAATCTCAAAATGATTCCAAGTGTTACTGGAGAGGGATATGAGATGGCAGTTTTCACTGCGGCATATCTCACCTATGACACCA
>JAEOSL010000111.1 GCA_016840385.1 Candidatus Thorarchaeota archaeon
TTTAATCCAGCAGCTCTAGCAGCTATGTCTGGTTGGGCAACCGCTAACCCTCTCGCCATTGGTGGACTTGCACTCCTCGTTCTAATCCCATTAGTTTCGATGTTTCTAGTAGTCAGTGGTTCGATCTACGGAATGAGCCATGAACTAGTCACAACTGGTGAAACCAAGGCTGAAACAGCTTTCTCCTATCTGAAACGCAAGTTCTTGACATTCTTCGGAACTGGCGTTATCCTCACTATCTTTGTCATCCTTCCTCCAACAATCGCCTGGAGTCTGACCTCCTATGCTATGGGTTACGCAGTTACTACAACCGCTTCCACTCTGTTGACGATCTTCACCTTTGTGTGGGTCTTCATAACTGGTGGTCTTACCTCTATGGTCTGGCCAGCTGTTGTCAGTGGTAAGGGTGTTCAGGAAGCTTTCAAGGAGTCCTACTCTCTATCCATCCGGTACTTTGACAGAGTCTTTGGACTACTTACCGGTATTGTGCTTCTCCTCGCCGCCACCTTCGGTCCCGTGATCATTGCAGCTTTTGCAATGGCAGCGTTCCTTCCACCGATTACAGTGTTCTCCCCAATCATCCCAGCCATGATAGGCGTTGCCTTGTGGACTGTGGTGTCAGTCTTCCTTTGGCTCCTTCTCTTCTTACCTATGGTAAGGATTGCTTGGACAAGGGTCTACCAGGAACTCACTGGCGGAACGATTGCTTCACAGATTCCTGCTGAAGTACCAATCGTCTAGGTGTAATGAACTTGAGAGTGTCTTTGAATGGAAACTTTGAAGACACTCTCTTACTATCTTTCTAGGTGTGAAAAATAATGAAAAACGCGAGCTTCTCAACGATTATTGAAGACTTGAAGATTAGCTTCAAGTTTGCAACGAAGAATATCATTTCCTACCTTTTAGCGATTTTTGGTGTTCTCATTATCTCAGGTCTTTTAATCCTCGTCGTTGCTGCTATGGTATTCATTCCTTTACTCTTAATAATTGGAATTGGAAACATAGTACCATTCTTTGAATCATTCAGTGGTATAGAAACTATTGGAGTTGCCAATATTGCATTGGGCTCTCTTTTGTTTGCATTACCCTTCTTAGCTCCATTCATGGTAGCAATGGGTGCAATGTTTGGAATGGGTCGCGAAATCGTAGAGAGCGAAGGGACTAGTGCAGAAGGAGTCTTTACTTGGTATAAGAAGAAATTCTTCTCCTTAGCTGGAGGTGGAATGGTCATATTCCTTGTTGTTGTAGGTCCATTGATGCTAGTACTTTTGGTTGGAACTGCACTCTATGGTGATCAGTTCTTATCCATCGCAGTTATCAGTTCTGGGCCCGCAAACTTCACTAATCCTATTGCAATCGGTCTCTTACTGATTTGGTTTGCTGTGAGTACTGGCTTACTGTCAATGCTCTTACCATCAATCATTGATGGATATTCGGTCTTTGAATCAACGAAGAGATCAATACGTATGAGTATCAAATACTTTGACAGAGTTTTTGGTATCTGGTTGGCTTTCCTGCTTATCCTAGGTGCCCTGATTGCTCCACTGCTTCTGATACCCTTTGTTGTCAGTTCTACTGGCCCTGCATTGTTTATTGGAGCTGGAATTTTACTAATCTACGCACTTCCTGCAGGTTTCATTCTGATATTCCTCTTCCTTCCTGCTGTAACGATTGGTCTAACAAGGACCTACATGATCCTTACCGCAGATGACGAGTATGACGAAACCCTAGAAGATGAATCAGGTCCAAGTTTTATCGGAGGTGTATAGAAAAATGTCTAGCTCCAAGAAGAGAAAACCACGAGTCAAAGATATGGAAGTCATAGAAGACAAGAAGCTGATCAAGCTTCTAATGGAGCCTACTCGTGCTAAAATTGTCTTTGACTTTTTAGTCAAGGGTTCAAAAACAGTGAAAGAGCTCGCAGATGCAACCGGAAAAAATCCCGGTACTATACTGCATCACATTCAGAAGCTGAAAGAAGTTGGTCTGGTCTTTGAAGAACGGACCGAGCAGACCCAAACTGGTATTGTCCAAAGATACTATCGTGCATCCGCTCGTGAATATCGAATGGGCATCAGTGAGATGGTTCAAGCCACTGGTGATGATGCTACAAAACGCCTGAAGTCCATAATTACAAGCCTCTCAGTCTATGGAATTAACGTACCAGAACGTGAGATTGGGACGGCGGTGGATCTACTGACGGCTATGATAACTTGTGAGAACGAAATTAGTTCTCGCAATCTTATCGAGAATGAGGATGAGTACGATGAACTTCCATCCTCAGCAAGGGGTGATGTATCGCGAATCATACGTCGCTTTGTTCTGGAAGAAGATTCGCAATATAGAGAGCTTCGAGAGAAGTGGACAGCTTTTCTCAGGTCTCATCGAAAAGGTGTATAAATTGAGTAACTATCAGAGAAATACAAGTCTTGTAATTTGTATATTCGCAGTACTGGTGATTGGTGCCGTTGGAATCGGTTTGATTTCTTACTACGGAACCGACACCTGGAATTGGAATACAAATCCAGCAACCACAGACTTCTCATTCGAAGCTGAAACTGGTGCTATTAATGAAACCGTGACTCTTGATATTGACATCACAACAGGTGGTGTGTCAATCACTTTCGTAGATAACGAGTCACTGCTATACAATATCGATATTGAAGTACAGAACACCACGCTTGAAACAGAAGGAGATCCTACGGTAACCTTCGCGAGCAACACAATTAGTCTTGCTTATCCCACAGCTTGGGTTAACATCACTCTTGGTAGTGGTGTAAACTATACACTCGATGTCGATGTGACAACTGGCGGGCTTTCTGTTGTACTTGGTGTAGGTGCACACGTAGGTGATGTGTCACTTGATACCACTACGGGCGCTATATCCCTTGTAATGACTGACGATGCAACAATGTTAGGCAATGCAACATTTGACCTTGATGCTACTACAGGTGCTATCAGCATCATCGTTGATTATCCAACAGATGTGGGTGGGAGTATCGAGTGTGCAGCAGTAGTTGGTACGGTTGATATAACCGCCACCGGTTGGACCGTGATAACATCCAACCACTATGAAACCTCTGACTATGATACAGCAGCGCAGACCCTTACCATCATTGCTCAGACGACTACTGGTGGTATTAATGCAATACTCACATAGTTTCATCTAGGAGGGGAAATTTCCCCTCATTCTTCTTTTTATTTTCAGCTAGTGAATCAGTGTATTTATCTGCGAGATGACCGCAATTACCGAATCATGTCAGAGAACAATGAAGGACCCCCTGGAGTTGATTGGAGTCAGTACTTTATGATTCCTCAGCAGGAACTACATCTATCCGATTTTGACAATAAGGGTGAATGGATACTAGATCTGGGTGGGGGTGGTGAAGGAATAATTGGTTTGATGAAAGGCCGTGACGTGATTGCTATCGATATGCGAAAGGATGAGCTTGAAGAAACCAATAATGATGCACTCAAAATAGTCATGGATATGAAAGAGCTCAATTTCCTAGATGGAACCTTTTCAACAGTCACCGCTTTCTTCACTTTCATGTATATCCCCGAAGAAGAGTTCGAGGATATATTCAAAGAAATTTGGCGAGTCATGAAATCGGGTGGTGAGTTATTGGTCTGGGAACCCATCTTCAAGATCCCTCCCGAGGAGAAAGAGAAAAAAGCTGCAGTAATTCCACTTACAATACATCTGCCTGATGGTCGAACAAATCAGACAGGATACGGTGGGAAATTACGGGAACAAGATGAATCAACAGTACTTACACCTGCAGAGAAGATTGGATTCAAGGTTCTTGACAAGAAGGTTGAGGAATTCACCTACCATCTTCGATTACAAAAGCCCTGATACTTCTCTAACCCAACTTATCGTGCTAAAACCTCAAAATTGATTTTTTAGATAAACTTTTATACCAATATCAGTTGGTCCGACCAACCTTTTTTGAGGAATAAAAAATGAGTAGCAGACAGACTACACGGAAGGTTCGAGAGTTTGAGTTGACATTAGAGGACGCTGGCCGTCTTGCTGAGTGTCTAAATTCATTCGATGACTCGGACAGTTGGCCTGGAGGTTTCACACATGGGAATTCCTTCACTGCAGAGCGTGTGCTAAAGTCTTGGGCTAAGCAGAAGAACATCCGAGTTATTGTTGGCTACTCAGGCGACAAGATCGTTGGAATTTGCAATATTTCTAATGCGGAGCTTGATGCCGAAGCATCTTACATAGAACTTCTAGGAGTTAATCCACACTACCAAGGTCAGGGTTATGGAAAAGCAATGCTGATTGAGGCTGCGCAAGCGGCAGCTGACGCAGGAAAAAGACGAGTTGATCTACACACCTGGGGTGGTAATTTGAAAGCAGTGCCACTTTACAAACGTACAGGATACAACTGGGTACCTGGTACTAGAGTCCTCATGGAGTCACACATTCCAGGAATTCTCGGTGCTGAAATGTTCAAGGAATTCTTTGAACGCTATGATTGGTACGATAGTTTCAAGGTGGACATCACACAGGGGATGGACGATTTCGTAGAAGATAATTTTGGTGTCTTCCGTTACAATTTCGAGGGTGAGAATGGGGACCTTCTTCATGTTACTGTAGATCGTGAAGCCAAAGGTATCTGTGGATTTGTCCTAACCCTCGATGGAAATACAATTTCTGCCAGTGTACGACCCGCAGAACATGTAGGGTACATTGGATTGGGCTCTACAAATATGGAATTGAAGATACAGAATTCATCAAGTATCGATTATCCGTATTCAATCAAAGTGCGTCCCATCAAAGATGTGACTATTGAGTTTGAAGGAGAAATGAGCGGGACTTTGGCGTCACAAGATGGAGCGACATTCCAAGGGACAATTACAATCAAACCTGACGCTATTCCATTAGACAAGGAGATCAATGCGTTTGAGAAAGCTAAGACACAAGGCGAGTTCACGATAGCTCTTGGAGACCGTGAAATCAAGCTATTTTCTGGTGTGATTCCTACCGCGGCTTTAACAATCAGTGCTGGACCAATGTATCCATGCATTGCTCCTGGTGAAACAACCACAATCGGATTGGGTATTCGGAATAATTCACAGGAACAGGTTCGCGGTGAAGTCTTGCTTCACTTTCCTACACGAACAGACAAGCAAGATGAAACGATTGATTTCCAGTTAGAATCTGGGAAAGCAACTGAATTACCTGTACAGATTGAAACTACAGATGCTGATGACAATTCCGTGCTACCTGCGAAGGTTAGTTTCTTCGTTTTTCAAGGATCCACAAAGATCTCTCTAATGGAGAAAACAGTCAGTATTCCAGTAATTGGGGCATCTGGTGCTGTTGCATACGAAGGTCTTGGTGAACACTACATCTTGGAAACTGAATCTATCCGCGTTGGTCTACGGAAGACTCCATCAATGGCTCTAACTTACGTTGAGTACAAACCCCTGAACGAAGTATTCACTGGGTGGGGGGTACTTCCTGACATCGGGTATCCATTCTCTGGAGAAGGAAGTGAGTGGCATAAGACAGAATTCAAAGTAACTATGAGATCTTCTCAGAAGACTGCTGAAATTGAGATTACTGCTGATTCTGAAGAGCGACCTGGTCTTCGATACACGACCATCCATCGAATTCACAGTGGAATAGACCTTCTGGATACCATTGTTCGTTTGGAGAATACTGGGTCTGAAGTCATATCGAATCTGGGAGTTCAAACCCACGGTTGGTTTAGAGTAGTTCCTGATCAAATGCATGTTCCATTGCGTAATCAAATTGTTTCCATTGACTCTGTGGACTGGTTCGGGCGTCGTCAATTACCCCGAAGTCCGAAGGAATACCATGAAACATGGATTGCCACTGGAAAACAAGGTGATGGTATACAATTCGGCTGGTTATGGGACCCCGAATTCATTGAGGATGTATCCGTTAGTCGTTCAGCCAGTACTCCTATGTTTGAATACAAGATACCCGATCTCAAACCTGGTGATACCATTCAGCTTTCTCCTTGCCGTTTCATTGTAACTGAAGGAAGCTGGGAGAAAATCCGAACTATATGGACTCGAATCAATGGTGTTTCTGAATCAGCTGCACTTGATGAGAGAATTACTCCAAGATCTGATTTGGAGTTCGAATTAGTACCCAAAGGGTCTGAAGTAGAACAAGGAAAGATTTCACCAATACTCATCGACTCCTCCATTGAAAATGACATGGAGTTCCGTTTGCGTGTAGTTCACGAGAATCCGATAACTGCGGAATGTTCTCTTCGAATGCCACAAGGACTACTAGTCAATGGAAAAGATGAACTCTCATTCAAGGTCGAAGAGGTGAGTATTGACAAGCCATTCCATCTACCCGTCAAGGTAACTGTGAAAAACACATCTTGGTTTGCTGAAGGTGGAGAAATTGTTCTGAAATTTCCCGCCCGCCATGTTCGAGAATCTGTTAATGCTATGATTTTTGATTCCTCACTAACTCCCGAGCGAGTGAATTCAGTTGAGGAAGAAAAGGAGCTTCAGTCGACAACAATAGGTGACTATACCATAGCTGTATCTCCTCAGAATGTTGGCTCATTAGTTCGATATGGGAAAGTTGGAGAACCCAGTATGTTCTTTGATACATTTCCAAAACTTGAGCCATTCATCTGGTGGGACAAGGTATACAGTGGAGTTACCCCTGTCATAACAGGTTTCGATGTTTGGGATTGGGAGACTGGTCTTTACAAGGAACAGTGGACAATCAGTGAAATCAAGTCTGGTTCATGGATTGGGTACGAAGCAAAAGCAACCCTTCAACATTCTCCTGGAATCAAGGGTCTTGATGTTACAATGAGATTCTTGCTACTCTCTGGAACCCCTCTTGTACGGTTTGAGGTTCAGCTTGACAACTCCAGCGGACTCTGGAAACGTCCATACTTGGGCTTCAAGTGCATTCCAACTCCCGGTGGTGATGTACAAAGCAATATCCATACTGTACGTCAAGGACGCAGGATTCTGTATGAACCTACTGGAAACGAAGCAGATGTCTGGACCACACCTGAAGCTGGTTGGGGTGCTTACGAAGGTCAAACTAGTGGGAAAATCTTAGGGATTGTTTCAACCGTCAAAACAAGGGAATCTCTCGCAATTGATACACTGGGAGTGAAGGCTCATCACCTTACTTTCCGTACACAACCTCGGCTAGCATCTGGGTCTAGTACAAAGGTTACTTTGTATCTCTTCGATGCACAATCGATTGGACAAGTAGAAAGTCTGAAGAATCTACCAGTAAGGATCGAGTAAATTGGCTATACAATACGCTTGATCCTTACGTTGCACTCCGCAGCCTTTGTTACATCTCCTGCCTGTTCGAAGAGACTATGAGCTACAACCCAAGTACGCTTTGCTTCATCAATCCTGTCTAGAATTTCCAGCATGAGTGCTCGATAATAGAGATGCATCGGATTGCTGGGTTCAACTGAGAATGCTTTGTCGAAATCATCTAGAGCATCTTCATGCTTCTCTAGGGAATAGAAGATTAGCCCTCTTTGATGGGCAACATCGGCATTATCTGGTTCCAGTGCAAGGGCTGTGTTGAGATACTCCAAAGCTGTACTCTCATCCTGCATCAGGAGCATTACTGCTCCATTCCGTACCCATGCCTTGACATACTCGGGATTTGCATTGATTGCTTTCTGGTATGCATTTGATGCCTGTTGGTATGATTTTCTTGATCTATGTAGGTCTCCTTTCTTTATCCAGAGTTCAGGGTCGTCGAACTTGATACTTATCGCCTTGTCATAGTAATAGATTGCAGTTTCAGGGTCGCTCTGGTCAAAATGGATATCTCCCATTGTGGCTAGAGCATATGGTTGTTCTGAATCAATAGCAAGTGCGTCAGTCAATATTGCAATAGCTTCATCATGTTGTTTCAAAGCAAAGAAAACATTCCCTAACTCCATCATTGCAGGGAGAAATTGGGGATTGTGTTGAATCGCC
Organism: Candidatus Thorarchaeota archaeon; assembly: GCA_016840385.1. The sequence goes on from JAEOSL010000111.1 coordinate 7,975, forward strand.
CTCTTCAACCACGTGACTGCAACTTCTACCTTTCCAATAGTTTTGAAGTATTTGCCTTTCACAAGGAGCGCTCTTGGATGGTCTGCAACAATGTGTAATGCTCTATCTAGATTCTTATTGCACTCTTCATTTTCACCCAAACGCAATTGTGCTTGAGCAAGATACACAAGCGCTGCAACATTATCCGGTTCTATTGCTAAAGCGCTTCCAAGACAGCTAATCGCATCCTTAGGGTCTCCAACAAGTAGGTATGTAAGTCCCATATTGATCCATGATCCAACTTGTTCACTATTTAGACCTAGGGTCATTTCATAGAGAATGATAGCACGTCCGTAGTTAGCTTCTCGAAGATGTAAATCTGCTAAACGTGAAAGCATGGGGGGTACTCGCTCATCATACTTTATTGTATCCAGAACTTTCTGAAAATCCCTTTCAAGGTCTCCAAGCTGCCTTCTCTCACGTGTCATGATTGCCACTGGTCGAATCCTCTCAGGTACGATATCACCCGTAGGATTCTGCTTGTCGAGTTTGGTTGTTATCGACTCTAGCAGCTCGTCAGTATTCACTCTGGTCCCCTCAAAGAATCTGTACTATTATTCTTATCAAACTTTGTAACTTCCATCAGACCCACTGGAAATGGATTGTGTCAAATATTCTCGAAGAAATAGAGGTAACTACTATAATTCGCGATAGTTACCTCTAGTTGATATTCTCCCTATCTGGGTGGGCGTCCGCGTCGCATTCAGAATATGTATGCAAACACGCTAAGTGAGAGGAGGAATATAGCCAGATAGTATGTTGGCATTATCAGAAGATCAGGTTTAGAGAATTTGTGATGGAACTCGTTGATTGCAATGATCGAGTCTGATATGATGAAGAATAGCGCACCAATTACTGGAAGGAATCCCCAGAGTGCACCTGTTGTTAGCCAGAGTAGTAGGGATGTACTGATGGTTGCTGATACTAATATGAAATAGAACGAACCCGCCTTCAAGACGAAGTCCGGCACCTCTGGTCCAGAAGCTTGGAGATATCTGATGAACAGGAACACGTAAACAACAAACCCTCCTAGGCAACCAATTGCGATTAACATGTTTGTGAAATCTAATGTCAGACTAATTGCTTGCAAAAGGAAGTTCACTGTAAAGAACAAATGTGCAAAGAGGAACATACCTATTCCCGGAATGATGTCTTTCTCCATTGCAACATCTCCCAACATACAGAAGAACAATGCAATTCCGAGAAGAATGTAGAACAAGGAACCTGATGGTAATGCATAGAATACATAGCCAAGGGCTAACAAAGTCGGAATCGCTTTGACGACTGTTTGATATGATGCTACTGCAACATCTGGGAATCGATCCTGTAGAATCGAGGAAATTATTGCAACGACCCAGAAGATTGCACTATAGATGAGTAGTGACATAGTCCAATCAACAAGCGATTCCAACCCTTAAGTTGTGCGATTTTTATCTATGCAACAATCCTGACCTGCTTTGTTTTTTCGTTATAGAAGGTTTTTTCTGGAGGTTAGACCACTTTTCTCTCTACAGATTTTCGTGGTTTAGGTGAGAATTGTTATGTCAAACGAAACAGATGTCTATAGAGATTTGCAGCAACACCTGGATAGTTTTCCAGTAGGATTTCCAGCAACTGAATCCGGTGTGGAAATCAGAATGCTGAAGAATTTGTTCACTCCCGAGGAAGCCAAAATAGCAACCAAGCTCACCTTTGCCGCTCATGCAACTGAGCCACTCGATAGTATTTTTGAACGATTCAAGTCTTCCGACATGACACGTGACATGTTAGAAACCGCTTTGGATCGGATGGTGGAGAAGGGTCTCCTTCTCTTCCAACAGGAGGGGGATCAAAAGTACTACAATAATGCACAGCTGGCAGTAGGAATTTACGAGTTTCAAATCAGTCGATTGTCACCGCAGTTTCTCGATGACCTCTCCCAATATTTCAAGGAGGCATATGGAAAGGAGTACATGGGTGCTAGGCCGACGCAACTAAGAGTCATCCCTGTGGATAAGAGTTTCACACACAAAGATACTGTGGCCATATATGATGTGGCCCGAGAGCTAGTGAATGACTCAGAGGGTCCGTTCATGGTAGCCCCTTGTGTATGCCGTGAGGGTCGGAAACTCGCAGGAACGACCTGTGAAGTCACCCAACGGAAGGAGACCTGTCTAGGTTTTGGTCCTATCGCACAACAATACATCAATCAAGGTTGGGGCAGAGAAATTTCCAAAGATGATGTTCTTACTTTAGTTTCAGAGAGTGAGAATGAAGGCCTTATCCTTCAGGTAAGCAACACCAAGGAGATTCAAGTCTTCTGCAGCTGCTGCAGCTGTTGTTGCGGTCTCCTACGGATGAAAAAGAGAACTCCAAGACCTGTTGAGTTCTTTACGACCAATTTCTATGCAGGTGTTGATGTTGATCTATGCACAGGGTGTGAAACCTGTGTGGATCTGTGTCAAATGGATGCACTCAGACTGGAGGATTCTGTTTCATTCGTGGACCTAGATCGTTGCGTTGGTTGTGGCATCTGCGTCACTAGTTGTCCAGAAGGTGCACTGACCTTGTGCCGGAATGAAGAGCAAAGTGAACCCCCTGCTACTCTTGAGGACCTATTCCAAGCAATATCCGAGCGGAAAGTCAGGTAGGTCTTCTTAGGCAACAATCCTGACTGGCTTCAGGGTTTGAATCATCGTGTGAAATACCAAATCATCACGAAAATCAGTGGCATGATTAAAACAACTAAGAATAAGACTGGATATCCCTGTCTATCCATGGATTTGAAGTATCCAGCTACACAAATAGAACCTCCCATAATAATGGTGATAAGTAGCGACATCATGAGAGGTGGTTGTAAAGCTAAAGGGATTATTCCAGTCACTGCAAATATGGTCATGATAACAAGACAGGCAAGAACTGTAAATGCTCCCACAGCGAAAGCAGGGTTGTATCCTTTATTGTACTCCAAATCTAATTACTCCTACCAGAGATTCATGTAATCCTACTCTGACTAAGGTATTGAATTTTACGTATGCTCTCGTATTATGCAACAATCCTCACTGGCTTCAGGTTCACAATCCTGTGCTCACCCTCGACACTGTCGTATTCGACCATGCCAACAAGTTCACCCTCAGCACCAGGCTGTAGCTCGAACTCAATCTCCACCACTGAAACAGTATCTGGAACAATCTCTCCAATGGTTTCTGTCTTGATGGTGTCAGTAAGGTCTGGTACGCCCAGCACTACCTGTACGTTATGCATCGGATTGTCTGAGCCGTTTCGCACAACCACTCCGAACACAACCAGTCCAGCTCGAATCTTGTATTCCACAACAATATCCATGCCAGGTTCAAGTCCCAGACTCGCAGGTTCTGCCCTTGTGATGAACTCCTCAACAAAGTAGTTCTCCTTGATGCGTTTCACGCCCACTGCAAGAACAAAGATACCAGCGAATGCTATTACCACAGGCCATATCCAGTGCATTGTTGGCATAAAGTCTGCTCCATCGAGTAAGCCATCCTGGTCGGAATCCGCCAGTAGCGGGTCAGACAAATATACAATGACTTCATCATAGTCACTCAAGCCATCTTGGTCAGTGTCAGCCAATAGTGGATCTGTGCCGTAGGTATTCCATTCTACACCGTCAGAAAG
>JAEOSL010000195.1 GCA_016840385.1 Candidatus Thorarchaeota archaeon
CCAGGCGCAGATACTTACTGGTCATATACTAGTACAAGTTCATTCCAGTTTGGTTACTATGGCTTCGGCATTGATAGCATCACTCAGATGTCGAGTACAGTGTCTTATGAAACCGGACTGCCCACACTGGTTTCCTACTATTACCGTCATGGAGTCGATTCAGTATATAACCTGACTCTTCTGCAGATCTGAAAGAGACATGTGTGAGTCCTCTGATTCTTCTCTCAATCACTGATTCGGAGTGTCGTGAAGAAATGCACATTAGGCTTTCGAGATGGCAACGAGTTTGTACATATCGTTCTCAAAGAGATTGACTATCCTGATGATGAGCGTGTAGTGTACATTATACTCTCAGGTGTCTATTACTTCTACAAGTACTATGGAGGAAAAAGTGATGACAGCTTTGTTCAAAGTCGCCTTTAAGATAATGCTAAATTGAGAGGCGTGGCTATGAGTTGCCACCTATCTTATTGATTTGTCAAGTTTCAGTAATAAGAGCGCTTCCTCGACCACGACTACTACCACAAACAGCCACGCGAGAGGAGGGATTACAAAGAGAAATGGAACTGCAGGATCCATACCTGGTGGGTGAATACCAGTAACACCACCAACAAGTACGAGCGTAATTATCACGATAATTGAGATGGCACCTATGAAAAAGGCGGAAATGACCCTCCTGGGGCTGTACGTAACTATTTCATCCATTCCACGTTTCCGTCCAAACGCTCCTAAGAGATTGATGCCCGCCAAAATGCCTATTATAATTACAAGAGGAACTTCGGTTTCCAGACCCAAAGGGATGGCGACCAATCCTACATAATAAAATGAGATCAGAAAAATCATAACGCCACATACCAGGATGAGCGAGTTCAATCTACTCCTAGACCACATATGGCTAACCCTTCACTAATTACACCCCATCATATTTAAACTATCGCTCAAGGAAGAGTTAATCTTTGGATCATCGGGCCATTCTCAATCAGTTGCAACTACACATTGAACCTGATATTCATACGCCCCCCGAAGACGATCTTGTGGAATTCTCGTTCCATTATCTTTCACAACTAGCTCAAAAGTTTCTGGACCTTGACTTAGCATATCAGTTACTGAGGATTCTTGCTCACGTTTGAGGAGTACTGTCACGCTTGGAAGAATTTGCGCATCCTCACATGCATCAAGACTATTTTCCATTAGCTCTCTTACTGAAACATTGAGAGACCTTGCTGGGTTGTCAAATCCTGCAATTGCTCTATTCCTGTAGAACCACGCTGATATTGATAGCTCCACTATGTCTTGATTGTAATTCTGTGGTGTGAGCATTGTTTGGCCTCCAGAGTGACCTAATGAGGCCTGTGTATTATTCTGCTATGAAGCGTGGTATTATCTCAGCTACATTATCAAGCTAACAAAATGGGAACTATGAAATATCCCATGACCAAAATCGCGATTAACGCAATGGTCAGAGTAATCCAGACATAGAGGTTCCATTGTCTCACTGTACCACCATCAAATGGTCGGAATGGAATCATGTTGAAAAGACCTAGAATACAGTTGATTAAAATTCCATATCGGACAAGAAATAGTAAGTTAGACAACACAGCACCTGAGAGGGTGATATAGGCTAGCATTTGGATGATAAGTAGTCCTGTTGCTAAAACGAAATTACTCAATGGTCCTGCAAGATTTGTCTTAGCATCATGTTCTTGATTTGAAGTTCCACTTGTGTACATAGTACCCGTTCCAAAAATGGGAACCGAGAATAGTATCGCAATTGCTGAAAGATAATATCCCATTGAATTCATCCTGAATTCAGACCACATTCCATAATGTTGTGCAGTGAATTTGTGAGCCATTTCATGACCAATGAACGATAGAAGGAATATCAGAATCATTCCAATAGGAACCCACCAATATGGACCACTGATGTAAAATGCAAACAAAGCAACTCCATTGATAATACCAGTACCAATACCAGATCCTGATCCCATGATTGAGATTGATACTAATGTGACTAGCACACAAGCAATGAGTAAGTGTTTCAATTCGGGATTTGAAAAGCGGCGTCTTCGAGTTCTTCTCTGTGTTCGCTTATTGTTCCTCTTCGGCATCACTGATGACCAGGTTTGGTTATCCTCGTATTCATCATTACCAACAGATCGAGAAACCTTCCTTTTTGCTTCCTCTTTTACACGGTGCATTGCTGGACAACCATGGCCTTCTGGAAGTCTATGATCTCCACAGAACACACCTTTGCAATACGGGCATGTGAAACATAGGTCTTCGTTGCCACAGAGAGAGCATGTTGTCATTGAAACACCTTTCTATTCGCTTTGATTAACCGAATTTTTTGTTTTATATTCGTATTCCTAGCGGACTCTTTGTATTAATCTATGATGGAACCTCAAAAAATATGCAAAGTCTTAAGTGGAAATAATTGCGTGGCTGCTGTGGCCGGGAAACGCGGAGAGAAATAACGTGGAATATGATGTCGCAATTGTGGGTAGTGGACCCGCTGGAATTTTCTGCGCTCTAGAATTAGTGCAGCACAAACCTGACTTGAAAGTAGTTATCATAGAACGAGGAAAGAGTATCGAGAGGCGCAATTGTCCAAATTCAGATGCTGCCCCTGGATGTAAGAAATGCCATCCCTGTGATATTTTGGCAGGTTGGGGTGGTGGTGGATCTTTTTCTGATGGCAAGCTAACAATCTCAACACAGGTTGGAGGATGGCTCAACGAGTTCATTGGGAACAAACGTCTCATGGATTTGATCCAATATGTGGATGGGAAATATATCGAATATGGCGCTCCCTCGAAAATCTATGGCTCGAATGAAGATGAAACTGAGAAATATTCTCAGAAGGCTGCACTTATTGGAATGGAACTAATCCCACAGAAAGTCCGCCACATGGGACGCGAAGGATGCATTGAGGTCATGGGTAAGATGTATGAGGAGGTTGCAAAACACGTTACGATTCATTTCAAGACAGAAGCAAAAGACATCCAGATTAATGGCCATTCTGTTCAGGGACTTGTTACGAATGGTGGGGACGCAATTACTGCCAAGTACGTAGTTGCTGCACCAGGAAGAGTTGGGAATAAGTGGTTAGCAAAACAGGCTGAGCGACTTGATCTTCATACTAAAAATAACTATGTGGACATCGGCTTACGAGTGGAGATTCCTGAACCTGTAATGCATGATATTGCAGAGACTCTCTATGAACCTAAACTTGTGTACTACTCAAAAGAATTTGATGACAAGGTTCGTCTGTTCTGTTTCAATCCTGGTGGTGTGGTCACAACTGAATACTATGATGATGTTCTAACGGTCAATGGTCAATCCTTCGCAAATGACAAGACTACTAACACAAACTTTGCACTCCTTGTTTCAACACGTTTCACAGCACCTTTCAAGGAACCCATTGCTTACGGTCAATCAGTTGCAGGGCTAGCGAATATGTTGGGTGATGGTGTGATTGTTCAAAGATTGGCTGATTTAAGACGGGGCAAGAGAAGTACGAAAGAACGGATATCAAGAAGCCCTGTGAAACCATCATTACTCAGTGCATGCCCCGGAGACCTTAGCTTTGCACTTCCATACCGGCATCTCAGTTCGATCTTGGAAATGCTTGA
>JAEOSL010000112.1 GCA_016840385.1 Candidatus Thorarchaeota archaeon
TCGCATACTATCTCGGTTGTGGAGTTGTTCCAGCTCGATCGATTGCCTATGTTCCAGAGGGATACCATCGTGAGGTGGAAATGCTTCCTTCAAACAGATTCGCAGATCGTCAATTGGCAATAGTTGCTGATTCGATCGATCCAGGAGACCGTGTTGTAATCATCGATGATTGGCTTATTCAAGGGACTTCAGTATTCGCAACTAAGAAGCTGATTGAGAAATTAGATGCTTCTGTTGTTGGGATTGGTTGTGTAATCAACAATATGTCTGAAACCCGTAGGAAACTTCTTGGGCGTCCTGAAGTACAAGCACTTTTGGAAAATTACGAAACTGATGCTTTCCAAGCTCGTGATTAGAAAAAGAATAGATAACCGGATGGTGTGAAACACACCTCCGGTTCTTTCGTTTTGTTTTAGTCTGTTCCTTCTCGAAGTTCTCTTCGGAGGATTTTACCAACTTGTGTCTTTGGTAGGTCTTCGACAAAATCGATGTTGGTTGGTACCTTGTACACAGCCATCTTCTCTTTTGCAAAGGCTCGTATCTCATCCACAGTTGCAGTTTGACCCGGTTCGAGAACAATGAAAGCTTTCACGGTTTCTCCACGAGTTTCATCGGGGACACCAATAACTGCAGCCTCTCGAATCTTGGGATGTTCGAAGAGTACTTCTTCTACCTCATTGGGCCATACTTTGTAACCGCTAGCATTGATCATATCCTTCTTACGGTCAACTATGTATGTCCATCCTTCCTCATCCATCTTTGCGATATCACCAGTGAAGAGCCAACCATCTCTCAGGACATCTGCAGTTTCTTCAGGGCGGTTATGATAGCCCATCATGACCTGCGGTCCTTTTACAGCGAGCTCACCAATTTCACCAACAGGGAGATTCTTAGTATTGTCTTCGAGATCAACTATCTTACTGTCAGTGCTTGGGAAGGGTAGTCCAATGGAACCAACCTTTCTCTTCTCCTTGTCTAACGGATTACCATGAGTTACAGGTGAGGCTTCACTGAGACCGAATCCTTCAATGATAATGGAATCAGTTGCTTCCTCATATCTCCGAGTGACTTCAGGAGGTAGAGCCATTGCTCCTGCGATTGATGCTTTCAGTGATGTCAAATCATATTTTGCTGCTGCAGGATGACTGTATATTGAAATTGCTAGTGTTGAAACAATTGGGAAAAAGGTAGGCTTTTGCTTGTCAATTAATTCAAGTAGGTGCTCGATATCCCTGGCATTTGGAACTAAAACGATTCTACTACCCCATGCGATTGCAAGGTTCATAGCAATTGTCTGGCCAAAGATATGCTGAAGCGGTAATGCTGCGACAAAGGCTTCTTCTCCACGGGTTGCCATCCATTCCATCCAAGCACCACACTGTTCACAGTTGGCCTTCAGATTGTCATGAGTAAGCATTGCGGCTTTTGGGATACCTGTAGTTCCGCCGGTAAACTGATACACTGCAATATCCTTTGCAGGGTTTACCTCGACCTTTGGTGCTTCAGGAATGGTATCTGCTATGAAGTCATTCCACATTGTATCTCTTTCACGAAGTGGTGGAACAGATTTCATCTCTTTCTTGTACACGGTCTTAGGTGCAAGTATCTGTTTTATTTTGGACATCATATCCCAACCCTGAGCAACAATAACGTTCTCAAGATTAGTTTCCTCACGAACGGCTTCAACAACTCCGTAGAAGAAGTTGAGCACAACAATAGTCGATGCTTTCGTGTCCTGCAGATATATTCGTAATTCTTTTGGCATAGCAAGTGGACTTACTGCCGTTACGGTAGCTCCAGCTTTCAGTGCACCAAAGTATGAGATTACAAACTGGGGACAGTTGATTAGCATGATTGCTACAGTGTCACCCTTCTTAACCCCCATCTTCGCAAAACCATTTGCAGCTCGATCAACAAGCTCTCCTAGTTCACGATATGTGACTTTGACTCCTTCAAAAAATAACGCCTCGTTGTCAGGATAGTTCTTGACTGCTTCATCAAGTCCGTTCCAAAGTGGGCCTTCAGGAATCGTGATCTCTTTCGGGGTACCTTCAACATAATTTTTGTACCATGGCCGATCCAATTTTCTGTCTCCTCTCTCTCTCTCTCAGTGAGAAGCGGAATAACTGATACTACTTTGACCCTCATTTATCCCTTCTGATGAACTGTGAAATCCATTTTTGGGGGTCTACAATCCAAATGATGCTTTGAAACAAACGTATAGAGTTCTTAGAACTAGCCGTTTCACATCAATTCCTTGATCAGATGATTCTGCCATTGCTTCTGAAACCATTTCCTGGATTTTCGTATCCCGACTTCCAATCTCAAAAAGAAGGTCAGTAAATGGACTTTTGAATATTTTCTGAGCAAGTAATTGGTCATTGAACTCATTTCCAAAATCTTTACGCCAAAGGTTTTCATATTCGCAAAGTGTACTGCTTCCAAAATCATCGGTTTCTAATGCCTTGGTCAGTACCGACGTTGCATGCTTGGCAGCCCTCATCGCATACGCGATTCCACCTCCTGTTAGGGGACTCACCATTCCCACCGAGTCTCCTAGAAGGATGCATCTGTCAACATAGGATTTTGAAATTGGTCCTCCAGTTGGAACAAGCGCACCTCTTGCACCTGAGAGGTCTGCGTTCTGCATAAGCAAATCTTCACGCTTCAAATGACGAACGAATGCATCGAAGATCTTTGGCAATCCTTGGGAATGTGTTCCCACAATTCCAAGTCCAATATTGATAGTATCTCTTTTTGGAAATATCCAGCCATAACCAGGAAGCCCTCCAAGGTTGGCATAGAAGTGATAATCTAATTTCTCGCTATATCTTTCTATAATCTCACTATGCTTTGCAGGAACCTCTGCAACACGACATACAGTTATCATTGAGCTGGGCCACCTTCTGTTAAGTCCTGTTTCTCTAGCAACCATACTTGAAACTCCATCTGCTCCAATGATTACTCGAGCTTTGATTGACTCTGCTCCTTTGATTATCACTTCACAATAGTCATCGAGAAATCTCACAGATTTTGCTCTTACTCCAACTAGAGATTCAGCTCCCTCTTCAACTGCGCTTTCATACAACACATTATCAAAATCAGTTCTAAGTGCTACTGCCATATCGACAGTTCCTCTGAGTACAATTTTGCGATTGGGCGAGTGTAAAACTCCAACTCTTGCTACTCCTTTCAGAAACTCTTCTTCCCTCTTCCGGAGATAAGGAAATTCATCCAAGAGACCTTCTGAGAAACCTCCCCCACATGGTTTGTCTCTTGGGAAGTGGTCCTTATCTATCATGCAAACTTTTAGTCCTTGTTTTGCAAGATATCGTGAGGCAGTTGCACCTCCTGGACCTGCTCCAATCACAGCAACATCGAACATTCTCTATCATCCAACAGTGTCCCCTTTTGCCCAACACTTCATCTTAATGGTTTCTGAGAGATTCATCTACGAGAAGCTTATCAGGTCTGTAGATTGACATTCAATGAATATCTATGAACAGATTTATTCAAGCACGGGGAAAGGTCAGAAAGCGCATCAATTCGAATTTACGTGTTGACAAATTTCTTCACCAATACATCACAGTTATTCTTGCAATTAATGTGGTCTTGATTCTGTTCGCAATGCTTTCTGTTACATTGAGAATGAGCTTGAGTGGGGTTGGATTACTTGACTCTATGCCAATTGCACTCTATATTCTTCCTCTGATGATTTTCCTTCCTCTGATGATTAGATCGTTTTATCAGAGTAGGACTGCAGCATGGAATTTTTTCATCCTAGTTGTAGCTAGTGTGTTCTTCAGTATGCTCTCACTTTTGGTTCGTGGATTTGTTATTTGTGTGATGTTCAATGTTGTAGCGATTGTATCAATCTTCATTCTCGGCAGGTACCGGCCAGAAGGTAGCATTCGTTCAGCCGGAAAGAAGAGTATTGCCTACTTAATACTCATGAATCTGCTAGGACTAACATTTCCAATTTCAATCGTAGCAATGGGCCAATTACCTATTACTCAAGTATCAGGTAATCCAAATGCAAACATTATGCTAAGTGTCCCCTTAGGAGATTTTGAATTTCCCTATAGTAATGTTACACCAACTACTGATCTCATCTCGAATCTAACTTCAAACCAATTTGGTTTGAATCTTAGAGTATTGGAAGATGATGCTACTTCGTGGGTGCGACTTGGTGAGTGGTTGACGGCTCTCAATACTTCCAGTGTATCATATTCGATTTCACTTTCAGCTGATAGGTCTTCAATGGTTGATTCTGAATCAGTAACACTAGGTACAACTTCTGTAATCCAACAAGTATACCAGTCCCATAGAGCTGCATTATCACAGCTTATCGTTGAGTTGGAAGATATCTCCAATTCTCCACAGCACATTCTTTTTGATATGACTCTCTCATCTCCCGAATGGCAACAATTGATGTTTCATACAAGAAGCCTTGATCTTGTTGGATTCGCTGGATTAATGAGAACCTCAATCTACTCTACAGATGTTTCTATTGTCGAGCAAGAGAATACTCTGCTGGCTCAGCAAGCTAATGTTACTGGGTTGTCTTCTGGACTGATTGTAGAGTCATTTGTGGTAGATGATTTACAGGACAGTGACAATATTGCAATGAGGTTAAGCGGAGTTTCGATATCCACTCTTGGATTATGGGATATCATTGAGGTTTCCTGTGGAAGGTCTAAATTCTCTCTTGAGATGAATGGTGATGTGGGTGAGTATCTGGTGGAATCCTATTCAAAATCTATTGGACATCTTGGTTCTTCATATGCTATGCGAATTGGTGAAGCTGGCAATGTAACTGACATCGAAGGCAGATCCGAAGTTGTGTACGAAACTCTTGACGCACTTTGTAATGATATTAATCTGGCAACTGGAAATGGTGTAAGTGTTCTTACGATTGATTCTCTCCCATCACTTCTATTAAGTTTTGGACCAAATGTGCTTTCAGATTTACGTGACCAACTTGATACAGCTAATACTGCAACAGCAACTTACACGTTCAGAATCTATGCCTATCGAGCTGTCTTTATTGCAATTGATTCCTTTGACATACTCATGCTCTGATGCGTCGATGTATCAAATCTAGATGTTGGGTGCTTTTACATACACCTCAAAGACTCCAGTCCATATCTCACTGCTTGGTTCAGCTTTCACGAGCAAGTCATCACCAAAATTGACACCTACCGGTTTTGCTTTACCTTTCTTCCACACATCTGCAAAGATGAGTGAATGCATGCTATTCTGGAAATCTTCAGTTATCCTTGATATCATTCCATCTATGTATGCTTCATCAATTCCCTGTGGAGTAAGATCAGTAGTGGACCTGAATAGCCTTCCTTCACTTACAGCTCCTTCTGTCTTGTCAAAGGTGTATCCCATTCCCCCTACCAGATGGAACTCACCTTGTGAAACTCGGTGTTCATCACCTATAATGACGATATCCCCATTGGCAAGGAGTATGTACTCTGGATCAGCAACAATGAATGGGATGGATGCCGCCTCAACTGATACTTCATCCATTTTCAATTTCTTTACCAAGAATTCTTCAAGAGTGATAACTTTTCTGTCAAAACGAAATGGTGCGAATTCAGCTAGGTGCATTACATTCTTAGCTTTTCGAACTATGACATCTATTGCGCGTTGAGATGTTTTCAGAAATTCAAGACGTTCTGCTTTGCTTTCTAGTATGTCACCTGCGGAGATTACTACTCTAAGAAAATCAAGAGTTCTGAATTTTGATAATATGGTTCTGCTCAGGTATGTCGCATCATCTGTTTCAAGAAATCCTTCTTGCATGCAAATATCTTTCGGGATGGGTTCTCCGAGATGAACCTGAACACACCTGCTGGATCTATTTGGTTTGAAGAAGACACCAATATCGTAGTTTTTACGTGGTATATTATTGAGCTGCCTTACAAATGGTCCTTCAGGTACTATTTCCTTAGCTTGTGCTTTTGCATATACTTGTGAATATCTCGCAAAGAGGTCCTTCCTTGACATCTGAATCAATCTCCCGCAACTTTGCCACAATAACATCAATCTCTATTATCTCTTAGGGTGAAACCCACCAATCTGTTTATTCTTCTCCACAACGTATTTAGAGGAATTTCAGAGTGACTTCACAAGGAATGATGAAACTATGGAACGGTCTCGTTTGGGTTTGGTTCTTATTTTAATAGGTGTGATACTCTTCGTCATTACATTCATCACTATTCTGTTACCGCTAGATCTATACCTGATATCACTGGTTGCTATGTTTGTCGCAATAGTCCTGATTGCGATTGGATTTGCGTATAGAAGGAGTAACGAAAACTCCTCAAATAGTACTGATTGAGAGCTAAGATGTGTGGCTGGTTTAGATGGAGAAAAAAATAGTTGTCGCACATCGAGGAGCGTCAGGATCCGCCCCAGAGAATACTCTACTTGCTCATCAGCTTGCGTATGAAATTGGAGCGCACATGATTGAAACTGATGTACAAGAAACACAGGATGGAAAATTAGTCTGTATACATGATCATGAAGTTGATCGCACAACTAATGGAACTGGTGCAATTGCAGAGTTGACCTATCGGGAGATTAGAGACCTCGATGCTGGAAAAGGAGCAAAGATACCTACCTTAGCTGAAGTATTAGATTATGTTCGAGGGAAGATAAGGATCAATATCGAACTAAAGGTAACTGATGTTGAGAAAGAAGTTCTCTCAGCTGTAAATGAACGGGATATGGTTTCTGATGTTACGATATCTTCATTCTTTCATGGAACTCTTCTTGCCACAAGAAAACTAGATGCCCGTGTATCTACTGCAGTCCTTACAACCAAGATCAAGGATGATATGATTTCTTACGTACTTGAACACGAAGCAAATGCTCTGAATCCAAACTACAAGAACATAACTTCAGATATTATTGCAGAAGCTCATAGTAAAAATATCCAAGTCTTCCCATGGACCGTCAATGATTCAACTCAGATGCAAACTTTGTTCAAAATGGGCGTTGACGGTATTATCACCGACTTTCCAGATGTTGCTCTTAGGGTTCTAAGTGAAATACAGGACTAGGTAGTTCCAGTTATCCTGGAAACAAATTCTTCGATGTGAGGATATGCATCTTCACGAGTATAGTGACAGGATATGACGTGTTCTCCACCTTCAATCATGAAGAGTTGTTTGTCGATAGAACCAATTCCATCCAGAGCGATTTTTCCGTTTTCTGGACTGATAGTCTTATCATCTGTTCCTTGGATGATGATAGCGGGTATAGTGACATCCCCCATTTTTTTCCTAGCTTGTCCTTGGAGCTTGAAAAGTTCGTGATAAACTGATACAGGTTCTCTTACATACTTAGTCCGTTTGACGTCATATCGTTCCTGAGCCTTTTCAACATCGATTTCGCGATCTTTCATAACGTACTTCAAAATAGGAACTAGTTTCGGAAGTATTCCCTTGATTTTCAATGCTGGTGCGATTAGAACGAGTCCATCAATCCCTTCATTTAATGAAGTTAGAAGTGTCGATAAAGCTCCACCCATCGAAAGACCCGCAACAAAGAGATACTTGGGATTCCACGACTTAACAAGCTTTAATCCCTCTTCAACAGAGGAGTACCAATCCTTCCAAGTCGTATTTTTCAAATCTTCTGGAGTTGTTCCGTGACCAGCAACTAGTACTGAGAAGGATTCTATTTTCCTATTCTCAAGAAATTCTCTCAAAGTTTCTAATTCATCTGGAGCTGCACAAAAACCATGCACTAAAAGAAAAGCAACATTGGCTCCTTCAACTCGGGTTTCGACGCCCTTGATTTTAGGAGCCAATGAGATTTCACCACCTATGTGGAAATTTAATTGTTTTATTGAGCAGGTCTCTGAAGCTTGAATCCTTGCTTCAAGAGTCCTAGACGACCTCCTGCAATGAACCAGCTGAGGATTGAAAGAATCTCGCTACCTACAATGAAGGTCACCATAATAGAAATTACTAATGCAATTTCAAAGGATGATGGAAGACCGCTGAAGTAGATGAGGACAAATACCATCATGATTACTCCCATAATCGCCTGTCCAATAGCTGAGAACCTGATCAGATTTCCTTCAAACTCGTGATCCTGATCCGCCACATCACCAGCAAGTTTGAGATTCAGTGAAAGGATTAGAATCATGCTAATCGAATATAGAGCGACTAGGAGTGCTGCAGCTGTGCTTGCTGCATGAGGTACTGTATCATTTGCTGCAATGATTGGAATCATCAAAGAGAATAGTACGGTAGCACCCATGAGAACTCCACCAGTTGTGTATCCTCTTCCATGTGAGAGTCCTGTTAAGGCAGCATTTCTCAATATCACTGCAAGGAATGGTAGGATAATAATCACTGATGATTGGACTTCAGCTGGAATTCCTGGTATTAATGAAAGATTAAACCACAGATTGGTTGGCCAAAGTGCGAGTGGACCATGGCCAAGAATTCCAAACATGAATACAATGATAGCTGCTGAAAAGAGGATGCTGAAGATTACGGTCAGTGAACCTTGTGAAAATCCTGTAAGACCTCTCCACTTACTTTCTACCATCAAGAACATCTGCGTAACAATCACAAGTAGCCATGGTACAATTACAAGTAATGCAATTGAAAATGGAGTTATCATTGTGAAGACTCCAGCAATGATAAGTGGAAGTCCAGTTACGATGTCAGTCTTAGCAGTGTACATCGCGCCAATTAGAATCATTGCTGCTGCTGGTCCAATAACAAGGAAGAATCCCCAACCAGATGGATCTTCAGAATAGACTCCTGATTGACCTGCAGCGAGAATTCCCAAGAAGATCATGAAGACCGCAAACCACTTACTGCCTCCTGTAACAATATCTTTTCCGATTGTTGTAGTCTTGAGCTCTCTTGCACCTAACCTGGGGGAAAGCAGAATCCAGTAAAGCATCATTGCGAGGAAACCGTACAACAATACTGGATTTGTCAGCATATGTAATCCCATATTTCCAATAGTAGTAGGATCTATTGTACTCCAAGGCTGCCAGATGTCTCCTCCAAGTGGATGAGTAGCTAGTGGGCCCATGAAGACTGCAGCTGCACCAATTACAAATGTTAGTAATCCGCTCAATCCGAACGCAAATTTAGCCTTGTTTGGACTTCGTGCAAATCCTCGAATAGATGATTTAGGTGACCACCAATAGAGTAGTGTCATTAACTGACCCCCTAGTAGTAGTCCATATGCCGCATAGATAAGTAGTGGACCTAGAGCTTGACCTAATGCAAGAATTGGGATGAACAAACCATTCATCATACCTGCTGCGAATCCAACCCATGTTAGACTTGAATCAACATAAAACACAGATATCATCTGCCAAGCAATAACGAAGATAATTCCAATCAAATACAATGTTGCTAGATAACTTGGAACATATGACACATAGGCAATACTAGAAAATCCTAGTGTTACATATACTGCAATCAATACAGCTCCGATGAATCCAATGTAGAAAACTGATCCAAACATTCCGCCCAACTTTGAGCGTAGATCCTTCGAGCCCAATGCTTGCAGCAACAATCCAATCGCAAGTAGAGCCATGAAGGCACCACTAAACATTGAAAATTGTGCGTTTCCATCAATCATGAAAGTAAATGGGTTTGTTGATGTTGTTTCCCAAGAATGTGATGTAAGGGGAACAAGTGAAATTCCTGCTAAGAGACCTATGGCTGCCGCGATAATTCCTAAGATGCTTCCAAATCCTGCGAAGGCACCTACAATATCTGCCGGCTCGTCCTCTGGACTCTTTCTGCGTATCGCCGAGATTACAGAACTCAGTTCAGCCATTTCTAAAATCCTCACGTGGTGATGCTCACCATCAGTCGAATGGAACGAAGATGAGGGATATAAATGCGTATCGGACTAGGCGGGTAGTCATGTACAAGCCTTTTTCAGGGACTTTTACTCTTGTGTTCTAAAAGTTTACAATGGTTTTGGTGAAAAGATTTTGGAAGGAAAATTAGAAGTCTACCTAAAAGGAAAGCGTCTCCCGATGAACAAGTTTGTTGAGAGTGTTATCAATGATGTAATGGTTGCCATCCTCAGTAACTTGAGAAATGTGGAAATTGATAAAATCTCCAAGATTGAAATTGAGTAGACGATTATACATCTAGATTGGATTGGTGATGTTCATTGATAGACCATGGCTGGAATGGTAAGATACTCTGGGTTGATTTGACAAACAAGACTTCTAGAATTGAAAATATCCCTCCACAAATCTATGAGGATTTCATCGGGGGGAAAGGTCTTGGCGCATACTTACTTTACAAATCTCTTGAACCCAAGATTGATCCCTTAGGACCTGAGAATATTCTATTCTTCATGACTGGTCCATTGCAGGGTTTGCCTGCTCCTAATGTGGGTCGATGGACACTCGTAACTAAATCTCCACTTACTGGAGTCTTTCTTGATACTCACAGTGGTGGTCCCCTTGGTAGAGAAATTAAGAACTCGGGATATGATGCCGTTGCTGTAATAGGGAAATCAGACCAACCTGTGACACTAGTTATTGAAGATGAGCAGGTGCGATTTGATGATGCTGAAGACCTCTGGGGAAAGGGAACTCAGGAAACAACAAAGATTTTGCACAAGCGAAATCCAAAAGGGTCCGCAGTGTATGTTATTGGTCCTGCTGGTGAAAACCTAGTTCTAAGTGCGACTGGATGCTGTGAGTTAGCACATCAAACTGGTCGCGGGGGAGCGGGTGCTGTATTGGGCTCGAAGAATCTCAAGGGTGTTGTTGCAAAAGGTTCTAAGAAGATCACATCGAAACATCCTGATTCACTCCGTGAAATTAGTAAGATGGTTGCCAAGATATGGAAGGAGAAAGACGGTTACGATTTCAAGAAGTTCGGAACTGCTTCACTTGTCGAAGTTGCAAATGAACGAAGTCAATTTCCAACAAGGAATTGGAAGAATGGATTCTTTGAAGAGTATGAAAGTCTCTTACCCGAAACATATCAACACCTCAATACAGGAGCTCACCTTTCATGCCCTCATTGTATTTTGAGATGCACTCATGCATACAAAATAGAAGATCCTAGTTGTCCAGGATCTGAAGTGGAATCGACGGTAGAATATGAAACACTGGGATTGTGCGGGGGTAATCTAGGAATCAGTGATCCTATCGCTGTTCTCCGATTGAATTTCTTAGCTGACGATCTTGGTCTTGATACAATTAGCGCTGGGTCTGCAATCGGTTTTGCAATGGATGCATATGAGAAAGAAATTCTAACAGAAGAAGAGATTGGCTTCCCTCTGCGATTTGGTGATGGTGAAGCAGCTCTCAAACTCATGCGAATGATTGCCTATAGAGATGGGATTGGTGATACACTCGCTAAGGGTGTTCGTTTAGCTGCTCTAGAGATTGGAAAAGGAAGCGATGAATTAGCAGTTCACGTCAAAGGTCTTGAAACAGCAGCTTGGGATCCAAGAGGGAAGAAGGGTC
>JAEOSL010000113.1 GCA_016840385.1 Candidatus Thorarchaeota archaeon
ACACTCTCTTGAATCTCAACAAGTTTCAGAGAGCTCTTACTTTGCATGTCCAACTGTTGTGCACCGGTCCCAACCTCTTTCATAACAAAATAGGTTTTGAATATTTACCACATGTATACCCTGAAACTGTCTATCGTCTTCTGTACAAAAATATAGAAACCAACACTAACACAATAATGCTTCCTGTAAGAATAGCTGGTGGAATTACTAGATTCATAGGTATTGCTTCTGCGATATTCGGATCTGTTCCTGCACGATATTCTTCAAGATTAGTAGCAAAGTCATTGTCTGGGTCTTCTGCTGCGTCATCTATGGATGGATCCAGACCATTTTCTATTTCCCATTTATCCGGAATTTTATCATCATCTGAATCGACAAGGAACGGATGACTACCCCCCTCAAACTCCTCAAGATTTGTAAGAGAATCACCATCTTCATCTCCTGATGCATCACTTGAATCAAGTGGGTCAAGACCATATTCAATCTCCCAATTATCCGGAAGTCCATCCGAATCCGAATCTGCTGATTCCCAATTTGTACCGATGATCATTTCATATGCATCTGGAAGCGTATCTGAGTCGTGATCTGAGGAGAATAGGCTTGCATCGAACCAAAATTCTTCACTGTCAGTAATACCGTTATAGTCTATATCTGAATCATAAGCCCATGATATTTCGCACCCTATCGTTGTTCCTCTGTGATTGTACACTAACAAGTGATAGATTCCCTGACCTCCAACTGGTGTTTCAAGGACAATCGATGATTCCCAAGGTGATGAATCATCGAAAATGACTTCATCAATTAGATTTCCCTGCGGATTATAGATTCCAAAAGTTGCTCCTCCACTCCACCAACGACTTGTCACATTGATTGAGGTTGCTTTTGTCATAGTCATGTAGAAACTTCTTTCCTGATCGGGCGGAAGTGAGAAAGAAGAGTCACCAGTGATTGGTTTTTGATAGGCTCTTGATTGAGCGAATGCGATAGCTGCGCCAATTGACTTGACTGCTTCTGCAGCGATACCATAATCGTAAGCTGGATTATTCCACACATCCGTGGATTGATGATACCATTCATCATGAGTACCACCGCTCTCAGCAGCAAATAGTGATGAACCATATCCCTGTGTAATGAACGATATATGATCTGAGCGAAACCAAGCTGAAAATTCACTCGCAGGTACCTGCTCAATTATGTCGTTTCCATAAGCCATGCTCATCTGTGCTGTAAGGTCTGCCCAATAATGACCGAATTGATAGAAACCCTCAGGATACACCATAAGAACTGTTCTGTCATTCGGGTCTGGAACTAGAAGCATATCAACATTGTAATGCACTAGCAGTTCAATATCTCGACTTCTGAACTCCTCAGCTACTTCACGTGACCCTCTAAGACCAATCTCTTCTGCATTCCATGCTCCAAAATAGATGTCCAAGGGCCACTCATATCGGGACATAACACGAGCAATCTCAAGCATTGCTGCAATACCTGTACCATCATCATTAGCCCCTGGTGCATCTGGAGCGCTATCGTAATGACCACCTATCAAAATGGCTGGGGCATCTACTGGAAAATATCCTGGAAGTTTCCCAACTACTGATTGGTATGTTCCAATGACCTCGACCTCGATTCGACCACCCGAAACACTAGAGAGTTCCTCTGCAATGTATTCTCTAGCTTCACCATTCTGTTCACTATATTGTGTAGGTTCAGCAATCCATCGGGAACCATTTTCTGTCACTATTCTAACATAATCTCTGAATGAATCCTGCGAAATCCTTGTCCAGATGTCCCAAGAAAGGTCCTCTCCATACACTCTATCAAGAATTCCACCTTCTGAAAGAATACTCTGAGTACTTTGAAGGATTGGTTCTGTCTGAGCAGGAATTTGTACTATCCCAATTGAAGAAACTAGCAATGATAGAAAAATGATAGATACGCATACCTGTTTCTTCATTTTATGACCTCTACGATAGCATTTCTTTGTTCTTCTTTCGAATGAAAAAATATCCAACTATTGGAATGATCACAAGTAACGGAGATGAAAGCCATATCATTGGACCTAATCCGAGATTGCTAATGGTTGGGTCAGTCCCAGCTTCATACTCTTCAAGGTTAGAAATACCATCATTGTCCTGATCGAGAGCCGCATCATCGACCAAGGGATTCAACCCGTAGGTCAATTCCCAGAGATCATCAATTTTATCGCCATCAGAATCCTTGGAAAATGGGTTTAGTCCACCTGAATATTCCTGTGCATTTGTGAGTCCATCCCCATCAGCATCTTCATTCCCATCAGCTGCATCATTAGGATCGAAACCCATATCGATCTCGTATTTATCGTCCATTGTGTCACTGTCAGAATCTTCACTGTTCAAATCTGTTCCAAGAAAGATTTCATCTGCATCGGACAGATTGTCATTATCTTGATCTGCTGTGAAATAGCTCTGGGGTAACCAATATTCGTTCTTATCAAGAACTCCATTTCCATCAATATCAGAATCGTATGTTATCGAAACGTCGTATCCAACAGAGCCATAGTGTGTATTTTCTATATATAGCCGATACAGCCCCTTTGTCGTTAGTAGCTCATTGAATACTTCTGTAGGTTCCCAAGCTGAGGCATTGTTGGAAGTATAAACCTCTATTAGATTGAAATCAGGACCAACTAGATAGAATGTTGATGAGCCACCAAACCAACGAGATGAAATATTGACAGTTGTTGGAGTGGAGATAACAAACTTTACCAATTCGAATCTTCCTGGACCGTTTGAGAACTCATACTCAAGTGTTGTAGGTGCTCCATACCTTCGACTCATTGTGAATGCGATACTTGCTCCAATAGCAGTAGTCGCTTCCCTCCCAAGAAAGTAGTCAAAATCTGCATTATTCCAAAAATCGGCTGGTGTGGACGTTGTACCATCAGCATTTCTTCCAGATTCATACAGGCAAGTTATCCCTGTGAAACCATCTTCGAAAAAGGAGTAATGATCTGAACCACCCCATAGTCCAAAGCTAGTATGTGGGACTGGAGTGACGACACCTGCACCATGATTGTTGCTAATCATTGCGACCGTTTCAGCCCAATACTGTCCTTCGTGGTATTGCGTTAAAACTAGAGGTCCTTCCTGTGAATATCCGATTTGTATCAGTTCATCCGGTTCACCATCTGGATCTGGTAATAGAATTGAATCTACATTGTACATCGTTAGGATTTCAATACCCTGAATTTGGAATAGGTCCGCGACTTCAGGGCTTCCTGACCGTGGGATGAATGTAAAGAACGAATTGAATGCGATGAAATAAATGTCAAGTGGCCAATCATATTTTGATAGCATCCTTACCAATGAAAGCACTGAAGCAATTCCACTGCCGTCCGCATTTGCACCGGAAGAACGTTCTGCACTATCATAGTGAGCTGATATCACAATTACAGGGTTATCTCCTGGTAAGTAGCCCGGTAATCTTCCCACTATATTATAATGTGCTCCTACAAGATTGACTTCAATTCTGCCATTAGATAGTGACTCAAGTTCCTGAATCAGGTAATTTCTTGCTAAATAATTTGCACCTTGAGTAGCACCCGTTGAATCGAATATGTATCTGGAGCCATTCTCCGTGAATTTCGCCACTAAATCCCTATACTGTGTAGTCGATAGGTCGCTATAGATTTCATCTGCGACGTTTTCACCATATATTCGTCTTACAGAAGGTTCAGCCGCGAGAAGCGCATTTTCCTCTGGAGCAAGTACATCTTCAGAATAGACTGGTGGAATCATGATCATGAGTCCAAGAAAAACGTATACCCACAGTCGTTTCATAGTTGTTTTCGTTACAAAACCACTGATGAAGCTTCGCCTACCAGCAAAGGATTTGTATTTCAAACCCTTTAATACAGTTAAAGCCCGTAACAGGATGGTTGGATAACAATGCCCGTAACTGATTTCCCCTCGGTCCTTCAGATTAAGGATCCAATCCATGGATACATTGAGCTCTCGGAAGTTGAGCGTGATATCATTGATATGAAAATCTCTCAGAGATTGCGGTATATTCGTGGTCCTGCAGGATTGTCATTGGTTTATCCTGGTGCAGATATTTCATTGATGGGGCGAACCCTCGGATTCGTTCACATGGCTAGAGTCTTCCTTGAATACATTGGAGGTACTGCCGAAGAGATACAGAAAGGTCGTCTTGCTGCGCTATTACGAATGCTGGTAAACGGTCCTTGGTCTAATGTTATGGAGGAGTATCAGACTGTTCGTGGTGCGCCACCTCTCAAGCTAACTAAAGCCATGCTCGATTCCACTCCAGTTGGTGATGTGATTGAAAAACATGGTTTCACGAGATCTGAAATTCAAGATGTTCTTGAGAAGGGTGTGCCAGTCAAAGGTCTCCGGTTAGATATCCTGAATTGTCCAATAAATCCTGAACTTATTGATGACCTTGCACGGGATTCTTATTTTGCAGGGGTTGATTACGCACAACTCGAGTTTCATAGACTATTCAGCTCGACCCGTATAGCAAAGAACAAGATTGCAATTGAAAGGAGTTCTCTTTTCACCTTAGAATCATATCTATCTGCAGCAGTAAACATGTTTGATGCAGTCTATTTCCATAAAACTGTGCGAGCGGCAGAGCTTATGCTCTTACGTGTTTTAGATGAAGCTGGTTCACAGCTATTCCCTGATCCTGTCAAGAATACTGTGGATTATTACAATTTTGATGATTTAACAATACTACATAGACTTCTACATGTTGGTTCGGATGAAACAGAGGAAGTACGTTCTGCAAGTCGAATCTTCTCTGATTTCAATAAGCGATACCTGATTAAACTAGTCAGCGCAAGAGCGATTTCTGATCCAACATTTCTGAAGAAATTATCAACGCCCGATGGAATCTATTCAATTGAAAATGAGATTGCAGAGGATGCTGGAATCGATGTGAAGAATGTCTACGTTGATTTCCCTGATAGACCATCTGTAACATTCTATCCAGGAAAGTTTGACCTTGATGAGATAGCACTATTCGAACGCGGATCTGGTGGTTACGAATTTTGGAAAGTTAGCGACACTAGTCCTATGGCTCGAAGTTTCTCACGAATTCTCCGGCCTGTTCGTGTCTATACTACACGTGGTTATCGGTCAAAATTGAAGAGCTCTGCAGATAAGGTACTTGAGAGTGTAGATCCAGCAGGTAGTAGTTGAGTAAGGCTTCAGTTTCAAATGCGCAATGCATAATACCGTCTAATCCAATGAGTGGATGTTAGGTGGGCATTATGATTGAAGAACCTAAGAGTGCTTTTGAACAGATAGCATCCGATCAAAATTTCTTGATGATTTTGGCTGGAGCGATTATCTGGTTTGTGGGATCGTATGTTGGAATATTTCAACCACTCTTCGTTTCCACGGGCTTTGTACTGGTCTGTTTTTATACAACACTTACATCACTAACAAGACCTGTTGCCAAAGCATGGCCAGGATTGCTTCTCGGTGGATTGTTTCAGATCATTGGTTATTACTTGTTGTTTATTCCATTTATTGGTTGGGCACTTGGCCCAATACTTATCGTGCCGGGTGGAGTGATGATAGTCTTTTTTGCAATTCCTCTTGCTCTCCAACAAGGTGAGCTGCCAGTTATTACAAGATTGCAGAAGCTTATCGAATCCAAAAGGAAAGAAGAAGAAATAGAAGATATCGAAACTGCGGATCCTGTCGAAGAAGACGAAGCAATGGTAGATGAGGATTTCAAAAGTAATGACTGATTGATGATTGCAACAATATACTCGTCTAAGATTTGCTTAAGAGCCAAAGATTCACATTTATAGGTATCAATCAATATTGACCTCCACCTTAGGTGTTAAGCTGTGTTCTCATGTAAGAAATGTCGTGAACCTCTATTCATTCGAACTGCTGAGATGAAGGATCGAATCCTTACACTCGAAACTCAATGTCTCAATGGTCATAAGAGTGCAAGAAGAATTTCTGATCACCAGATTCAAGAAATGGGTTCTGAGATTTTCAAGAAGATGTTCATTTGTCTTGACTGTGGATCAAATATGTCTCTGGTTGGAACTCGACTCCAAGGATCAAAAGTTGAAGGATTACTCCTCTGTCCAAGACACGGAGTTAAGAAACGTGAATTTCCTAAATCCCTTTTACCTACAATTGAACTAACAGCTTCAGAGATTGACAGTCCTAGAGCAATAATTGATTCTTTCAGATGTTCTCAGTGTGGTCTCATCTATGCTGTCCATGAGATGGAAAAACGTGGAGGATTGATAGAACTTGATACTCGTTGTGCCAATGGCCACCGAGCACAGAGATTTCTACCAGAGAATGTTGAACCAACCTTGCTAAAGAAGATTCTACAGCGAGTAGTTCATTGTGATAAATGCGGTCTACCGGGTCATATTACAAACGTTGAAGGCCGTGGAAATACTGCTCGTGTCCATTCTTCATGTCCAGTTCATGGGATCACAAAGAAAGACATTCCTCATTCATCCTTAGATTTACTCAGGGAAGCTGTGTCAGAGATTCCTGAGGATGCAGTCTTACAAGCTACACTGACATCTCGAGAATGTCGTCGACCCTTGGCTGTTCGTGCAATTGAAGATACTAAGTCAGGATACCGACTGAAATGTATTTGTCCTGGTAAAAAGCATACGACAGAAAGGATTCTTCCATTGACCTGGAATGAACCTGTTGCAAAGAGAATGACAAGGGCAATGTTGACTTGTGATGAATGTGGACAATTGACTTCCATCCTGAATAAACGGAAGAGCGGTAAGAAAGTGAGTTTCCAAATTGTATGTCCAAATCATGGTGTTATGCAGCGAGAAGCCCCACCATCTGTTTTCAATATAGTTTCAGATTACGAAGAAAAGATTGACCACGTTCCATCAATAGTTCGCAGTTTGAGTTGTGAAAAGTGTAAAATGCCACTCACTCTTCGTGATGTTGAGGAACGTAGAGGACTTATCGAGTTTGATGTAGAGTGCCAAAATGGTCATCGAAGTAAGAGGTTGTTCAAGCCGGGTCTTGATTCAGAAACCCTCGTCAATCTATACAAACGATTCTATCAGTGTCCTGAATGTTACGAACAACTAGAACTCGTCTATGTTGAACCTGGAGCAAGAGAAGACAGGGTCGTTCAACTCTGCTCTATTCATGGGAAGTTTGTATTTGATATTCCTCCAGATCACGCGAAAGCCATGCAGATTGCCTATGAAGAGATTCAAGCTGATAAGAGTAAACCCCCTGTTGAAGCACCAGAGCCTGAACCACCGGTAACTCTTGAAGTAGAAGCTGAACCAATCATGTCGGCAGAATCAGGTGTGAAGGTGATGCGTGGTTGTGAGATTGTTGGAGGTAAATTCGACTACAAGGTCAAAGTGCTCAACAATAGTGGTTATGTGATTACTAATGTGACTGTTAGTATTGTGGCTTATCCCGTTGATTGTTTGGAACTCGCAGGTGAGAATGTAAAGTCCATATCTCGAATTGAGGTGGGTGGCTTCCGCAGTCCTCAATTTACATTCTATCCGAGCAAGGATTGTGTCCAAGGAAAAGTCGTTGCAACTGTTTCATACATTGACTTCCTAGATCAACTTCATACAATAAGTGTTGAACCTTATCTAATCCGTTCAGTTTGTGATTTGTTACAACCCTGCAAGAAGACATCACAAGATTTCGATCTGATACTCACAGGTCTCGAAAAGACCCAGCAAGAGCAAAGTCTGGACTGGAATGCTCAAGTATTGTTCACAAAGGCAGAGAAAATACTCCCAACAAAGAACTTCCATGTGGTCGATACTGAGGAACATATTCTAGCTGGAGAGTTCATTGGAACGATTCGCGGATATGCTGAAGGCAAGTATACGAAGAACAAGGTTGCAGTTGTCATTATGATAGTAGGTCCTGAAAATGGACGTCACTCAATTATCAAAGTCCAAGCTCTTGGTGAGGATGTATCAATGCTGCCAACAACAATTGACGAACTTGCAGATACAATGGACTCATGGATATGCCTACGATGTGGTGCACCTCTTGAACCTGAACAGGTTGAAGAGATTGGTCGTCGGTTACCGATTCGATGTAAATACTGTACTCATACACTTACAATTGCTCTCTATCTACAGTGACAGAAATATCGTCTATTGTAAGTTGGACATAATTGGGTATCGAGTGGACTTCGTACACAATAGGATTATCGTCACGGATCTGGACCGTCGTAAACGATTCTCAAAGTTATATCTTGGATCTGCTTCTTGAAACCACTTCCACTTTGACGTCCAACAAGTATGACTTGGGAACTAGTCGAGCTCGCAGATAACATTAGTTGAGTATATTTTATTATAACAGGAATCGAAAAAGCAAGACAAATACCAGCTACTAGGAACCAGCCAATATCGCTCAAGAAACGACTTGTAGGGTAGCCATTGACAATCAAATCCAACATACCGATCATTTGGACTGATGATGCGAAAAAACTCAACCCAACCACTAGAGCAATATACATTTTTCTACTTATTCCAGTTTCTCCCTCCTTTCTCACAACATCAAGCTTAGTTGTTACAAAGCGTGAAAGATACAGACCTATTACCATTCCAGTAATACCTGAAATCAAAATTGCTATCCTTGTTAGGTCAGAACCTAGCAGTGCTAAGGAGGATTGGTCGATTGGTGAAGCTGCTCCCTGAAGATAGTTGTATGCACCGATTAACCAAGGTAACTGACTTAGTACAAAGATACCTAAGAGGCTCAACAATGCAGGTATAACCAGAAAGAGAAGACTAGGAGGTAGGAATTTCTTCATTTCTTCATTCTTTTGTTCAGAACCATCCTCACGAAGCATACTATCCCCAAGTTCATACTCCTTTCTGAGTTTATCACTTTATTGATTCATTGATTTGGTTTGTTATTTCAATGAATTTTACTTAGCTTTGAAAAGATATCCTACAGCTAGAATAGCAATACCCATAAGGAAGATGAGCGAATGTGAGGGTGCCATTTCGCCGCGTGCCGGGGTAGAGGATATCTGTGTTCGTCTGTAAGAAGTGTAAAGAACCATTCTATGTACTGAGCGGTGAAATGCGTGGAAGTACACTTCGGCTTTATTGTCAATGCTTGAAAGGTCACAAGGGTAAGAGGGATCTCTCAAGGGATCAAGCTGATAGCATGGGTCTAGAGATTTTCAAGGGTCTCTATACCTGTACTGAATGTGGGTCTATAATGTCCCTCATTCATTCTGATGTTGGTAGAAAAGATACCGATGAAATCTTTGTCTGTCCTATCCATGGTGTGAAAACTAAGCGAATTCCGTCATACTATCATAATGCCGCCATCGCTGCCAAGGAAACAATGAATAATGGAACATCAATCCTTGAATCGCTCAATTGTCCGAAATGCGGGCAACTATTCTCAACACGCGAAGTAGAAGAGAAAAAGGGTGTAATGGTATTCAAGTATCAATGCCCTAGTGGGCACAAGGAACTACGATATGTTCCTACTGATGCTCATCCAGCTATCCTGAAGACAACATTCAAGCGGCTCATTCATTGTGAACAGTGTGGTCTTCCGTGCAAAATTCTGAATACATCAACGAAGGGTGACAAAGCTCGAATCGAAGTATCATGTCCCGCACATGGAAAAACTCGCAAAGAGATGCCTGCAAAACATGCATGGATGATAGAGAAAATTGCAGATGCTGTTTCAGGAGGCTCTATTGTACGTTCCATGCTCAATTGTACTGAATGTTCAGGCAGTCTTTCGATTCGCAGTATAGAACTTGACAAAGACAAGTACAAGCTAAAGTGCAGTTGTCCGAATGGCCACACACGTGAGTTGATACAACCAACAGAGCTTGATGAAGAAGCCATCGATGCAATTGTGGCCGGTGTTCTGAAATGTAATGAGTGTGACTTACTCACCAATATCCTGAGTACAAAAACTACAGGTTCTATGATTGAATTTGAGCTGCTTTGTCCAGTTCATCAAGATATGAAGAAAGGTGTGGTCGGAGGTATCTACAAGCACATCGAAGAGCGTGAACCGCAAATCGACAAGATGGAAACTGTCGAAAAGAGCCTCAAATGTGACAAGTGCCCATCAGTAGTCACAATCAAGGACACGAAGGTAAAAGACAAAATCATCGAATTGAAAGTTGAATGTCGCAATGGACATAGTAGTGAGAGATATGTTTCTCGGACTGCTGAGTTCGAAGGAGTCATGCGATACTACACGCAACTCTATGAATGTCAAAAATGTCATGGAAGTAGAAACCTTCTAAGAATCGACGATGATGAAGAAAAAACAAAGGTTTTCCTCTTTTGTAGACAACACGAAGACACCGATCTAGAAATTCCTCCAGAACATAAAGAAGCAGTTCGTGTTGCTTTTCTAAAAACTAAATCATTGCGTGATTTAGAGATACTTGTTGACAAGACTCTTCAAACTAAACGTGCATGTGAATATAAGATGGATGCAAATGCTGACGCAGAAGAAATGCTGGAGATTGTCAAGAACGTCATAGGGCAACATAGTGTTCTCTATGTGGATGAAAAGACTGATCCCAAAACAGGTTTTGAAGCTTGGTACTATGGAAAGGCTCTCGATGAAGATGAGTACGTTGTCATTGGATCCGCATCCAAAGAAAAGCTCTCTCTGCGAATCACTATTGCGAGTAATAACGAGAAGAAGCTTGAAGTGATGTTGGCTGAGATGCGTGAGAACCTACGGGAAGTACTCCTTCGAATTCAAACAAAATCCGATGATTCAGCACCTCGCAAGATATCCTGTCCCCAGTGCAATGCTGCATTAGCAAAACGGGCTTTACCCGGAGAAACTATGGTATGCGAGCATTGTGGTACTCCACTACACTTCGGATAAGCTTACTCCTCTCCGGTCCACGTTGCAGCCGATTCTCTTGAGGAACTAATGTGTGAGAGGACCCTATCAACAACTGAGTCGACAAGATCATCGATGGTTTTGGGTTTGTGCCAAAATGCTGGGCTTGCAGGAATGACAATTGCACCTGCTAGAGTTACAGTTTCCATATTTCTGATATGAATCAGGTTTAGAGGGGTTTCTCTTGGGACTAGAACAAGTTTTCGACGTTCCTTCAAAGCACAGTCTGCAGCTCTTGCTATGAGATTTTCTGCGTATCCATGTGCAATTCCTGCCAGTGTCTTCATTGAACAAGGAATGATAACTACTGCATCGAGATGAAAACTGCCACTAGCTGGACCTGCTGCTTGGTCATTTTCATCATAGACCTTGTCCACTTGTGATGTGAGAGCTTTGACATCCAAACCTGTTTCATAGGTTAATGTTTCTGCACCCCATTTACTAATCACTAGATGGACCTCATGCCCTTCTGATTTCAAAGCCTT
>JAEOSL010000017.1 GCA_016840385.1 Candidatus Thorarchaeota archaeon
TGGTGGACCCCCTAGTGGAGGAGCTCCAAGTGGCGGCGCACCCAGTGGCGGACCTCCCGGTGGAGGAGCCCCAAGCGGCGGCGCCCCCGGTGGTGGACCCCCTAGTGGAGGAGCTCCAAGCGGTGGTGCTCCCGGTGGTGGACCTCCTGGCGGTGAAGCTCCAAGTGGTGGACCTCCTGGCGGTGAAGCTCCAAGTGGTGGAGCCCCAGGTGGTGGAAGTCCTCCTAGCGGTGGAGCCCCCGGTGGAGATGCACCAAAACCAGCTGATGGTAAAAGCTCACTCCAATCCGAGATGCTCCAAGAAATGGAACGTCTGAAGGCACTCATGGGTGGCGATTAGTAGCATACTTGCTAATCCTGTACAATTTCATCAACAGGAATGGAACAAGTTTCTCATTCCACTGTTATTAGGTAGACTACATACTATATAGTATGAATCCAGAAACGTGGCTCTTGATAGATGGGAAAGTACACAAACTTGTTGACATCTTTGATAATGAACAAGAAGCCAATAATTTCGCTCTTGCTTTGCAAGATAATTGTTATACTACAATATACCAGATGAAAAATGGAAAATGGGGCGTGTATTGGAGACCCCGAACTGGTATTTTATGTCCATATGGTGTCGTTTAGAAAAATAGCAAATCAAGATTCTGTCTCTCGGAAGGCTTTTTGGTGGATGCGTTCCATTCATTGACTGGAGTCTATCAAGATGTCTAATGTCAAGTTGAATGCCGCTAAGAGTGCCATTGGATTAATTCCTGAAAAAGGATCAATAGGTCTTGGAAGTGGTTCTACCGTTGCCATCTTTGCAAAAGAGTTAGGCAGAAGAGTTGAATCCGGTAAAGCAGATGTATCAGTAGTTCCAAGTTCCTATCAAGCATATCAACTTGCAGTTGAGTTTAACATTCCACTAACCAACCTTGACATAAACCCCGAGCTTCTTCTTACTGTCGATGGTGCTGATGAAGTGGATAAGGAACTTAATCTCACAAAAGGGGGCGGTGGTGCACTCTTCCAAGAGAAAGTGGTGGCTTCAGCGTCAAAGAAACTGGTCATTATTGTAGATGAATCAAAACTGGTAGACAAACTAGCATCTCGATTCCTAATCCCAGTAGAGGTACTACCATTCTCACTAGGCGTTGTTCAAAAGACCATCACAAAGATGGATATTGAACCCATAGTAAGGCAAGCTCAGAAGAAGATGGGCCCTGTTGTGACAGATAATGGTAATTTCCTTCTTGATTTGAAGTTTCCAAAACCAATTGATAATCCTGCACAAGTTGCAATTGATCTCAAGATGATACCAGGTGTTGTAGAAACAGGACTATTCATAGGTATGACTGATGAAGTTCATGTGGGAACTGAAGAAGGCTCTTACATCTTGAAGAAGTAAGCTTACTGATACATGGACCAGAATCTTCGGAATTTCTCTGTAAACGAAAGCACTTCAGTAGAGTCAACATACTGGTCAATTCCACCAAGATATTTTGGTAATTGCTTAACTTCTTCGTCCACTATCTTTGCATGGATTGCATCAGCAAACTTGTCTGCACGAATTATCATGAATGGGCGATTGTAATATTGTGATACTTCAGTAGTCAAAGAATCAGTAATTCCCAAGTCATTATGCAATTTAGCTATATACTGGTATGCCTTGGTCAGATTGTCTTGTCGTTCTTGCCACGTACTCGCATCCATAGTTTCATTGAATAGAGGTAAGAGAGTCTTTGCGCTCTTAAGCTTGGAAAAGGCAGTACCAAACCATTTGATGTAAGGTGCATATTGCCGTTCCATTAGAAAACATAATCTCATAATATCACTAATTATTCGTGATGTAACGATTCGAGACCCCAGTTCGTCCCCAACCTGTCCACATCTACCCATAAAGGCTATCTCTTGAGATAACCTCCTCCATTGGTTAGATAGTAGATATAACCACAAGTCCTGTTGATAATATTCCAATTTAGTCACTATAGACTTCATCTTTTTCAGTCCATCGTGAAAGACTCGGCCGTTTGCAATGCTGAGGAGCATCTGCTGTGGTAATACCAACCAATCAATAATCCGAAGATCCTCTGTTGGATTGAAACCAAGATACCCTATGAAGAAACCACTGATTGTATCAATCGTAACTCCGTGATTGACTGGTCCGTTATTGATAGGGCTCATTCCTGATGAACCATCTTCATTATGCTTGAAATTGGTAGGAAATCCCCGTATTTCGTATGGTAAGTGTTGACGAAGTTTGGTATCAAGTTCTTCTTTTACAGAGCTATAATCAGAATCTTTCAAGAAAATCTGTAATTTGGGTCCCCAATCATGATCCATCGACTGCGCTGTATCATACCCTAAGACATCAGAACCATGCCCAATACGAACAGCAGAATAGACAAGCTCTGGGAAGTGCTCGTCCATGAAAGGTTTCACGGCTTCTTTATAGAAAGCCTCACTCAGGTCCAACCCTGGTAAGAAATTATAGAGCAGGTGATCTTCATCACTCATCCATTTGTCTCCATTATTGGTAATTACATTATGGAATTTGGACTTTACGGATATGCACTAGTAAGTGGCGGGCCCGCCCGGATTCGAACCGGGGATTACTAACTTACTCCAGACTAGGTAATTAGCCTCTAGGAGGCTAGTGCCCTATCCAGGCTAGGCCACGGGCCCGTGGATTTGAGCGAGTGAAGAGTGAGTTGTTAAAGTTTTTGCAGAGTCCTTATTCTCACTGTGCAATCTTTGCAGTGACTTTTGCTCCTTCTTCCATTGCATCAACAAGCATACTACCTTGTCTAGTCTTAATTCGGATGGAACTCTCGCCATTCCTTCCTACAACAGTAGTGAATAGGTAAAGGTCTCCAGCAAATACCTCAATTCTCTGTTTGGCATACTTTCTTCCTGAAAAGATTGTTACCTTCTTCTTGTTGTAACTAACTGAGATTGGAACATTTTCTCCAGGTCTACCTCTTCCTCTAGGCTGTCCTGCTCCTGGTCTACCTCTATCGGGAGCCATGCCGCCTCTGACTGGAACGACGACCTTTTCTCCACCAAAAGTGAACATCTCATATTCCAGTACACCATGTTCGAACTCACGAACTTCGACAACAGGTCGTGCCAGATCTCTTTGACTACCTCCCATCCCTGTTGGGAGTTTTACTTTTAGCGACATAGCTGAGACCTTAGCTACTTTTCCATCTTCTATGTGAATTACCGTATCTACTGTACTTGGCACCTGTCCCAGCTCAACACGACCACCAAGTAGCAATCTTTGAAGTGAATCAATAGCCGAACCAGCATGTACAACTCCGACCATCCCAACTCCTGCTGAACGAAGGTCTGCATACGCTCGGAAATCAGAATTTTTACGTAATTCATCATAGATGACAAAATCAGGACGTACTAGAAGAAGAATATCTGCAGCTTTCTCCATGCTACCATCAAGTGGAGAGTATTGTACTATTGATTCTTCTACCTGTAGGTCTCTAGGTTGTTCAAGTGTTTTGACAACATTACCCTTACTACTGTAAAATTCGGCTAATGCAGCTGTAAATGTACTCTTACCAGATCCGGGTGACCCTGAAACCAATATTCCCTCTGCACGTGATTCAAGCCGATTCATTAACTTTGTACTGAGTCCATAATCATCCAAATGCAATTTTACAATAGGGCGAATTGCAGAAATTTCCATTTTATCAGCAAATGGACGTCTTGCTATTGCAATTCTCAGGTTTCGTAGCTGGACGACTTGCGCACTTTCCTCCTCAATCTCGATGAATGAATCATTATCATATTGTGCTGATGCGAGGATTGCATTTGCCAAAGCATCAAGTTCCTCGTATGTGAGAATTCGATCTGAGAGTTCAACTAGTTCCCAGTTTCCCGGTTCTCCTCTCTTTGCACGAGGGGGATTCTTTTCAACCAAGTGTACACTCATTGTCTTATCGTCGAAGAATGCTTCAAGGGTTACTATTTCATCATCATACTCGGAACCATTATCGTCACTCATTGTCCATCACCACTACGATCTCGCAAAGTTGATTGTGCTACCTTGTAGAAATTCACTTCACCATTTTGATCTACCAGAGCAAAAACTAGATCCTTTCTGGAACCTGCAGCAGTCTTAGTGACCAAATCTAAATCACTTAGAGATATTGGTACACCCTCTTTGAGAACGTACACAAGCTCCTTTGCATTTGCATCTCCCGGTTTATCTCCTCGAGCATAAACTCGGAAACCTATTCCACTACCAAATCCTTTTCGTACAGCATAACCTCTACTTCTGAGGTCTCTAAATACAAGATAGCGAATCCAAAGGTCCGGGTCTTCTTCTAGCAGACTATTTACAATATAATCAGAACCTACAAGCTCTCCTGAAGGAGTTGATGCAATCGCCCGCTTTCTTTCGATTAGGTGAAGAAGTTCAACAGGTTCCAACTCAAGTTTATTCCCATCAATACGAGTGCCATAGAATCCCTGCTGTGATAATCTATCAGCATCTTCACTAGCAACAGTGCCCTTTCCATTCTCAAAGACAACATTCGCAGGATCTTCTACAAGTTCTTCTTCAATCTCGCTTTCCTGCTCTTCTTCGAGGTTCTCTTGATTAAGAGTATCATTATTTTCTTTCGACAACTCGTACTCGCCTACTCTGTCTAGCCCAGAAAGTAATGTGAAAAACCCTTCGCCCTGCCACAAGAACTAAAGCCAGTATGAACTGAGTCACTTTCGTGACCGACCAAAGATTCGAAACCGAAATCAAGGAATTCATTGCAGGTGCTGAGAAAATAGCAATTCTTGGCATTGGTAATGATTTACGCTCTGATGACGGTCTCGGACCCTACATCGTGAACACACTCAAATTTGATAATCCAAATGTAATGATTGAGAATGTAGGGTCAGTACCTGAAGGATTCGCACGTCCTTTGGCAGAATTTGGAGCAAAACGAATTATCATGATTGATGCTGCTGATATGCGAAAACCACCAGGTCATATCGAACTTGTTACAAAAGACCGAATTGGTGGAATAAGCATCAGCACACACAATATGCCTCTGTCTTTCTTGATGATGTACCTTGAACAAGAAACAGGTGGGAAATCGATACTTCTTGGTGTTCAGCCGAAAAGTATTCAATTCGGAGAAGGTCTTAACCCCGAAATACAAGAAGTTGCAGAGGATATAATTGCCAGTTTTGAAAGACTGCTAGAAGAGCATTACAAGGAATGAGAGAGATGTATCGAACAATTGAATGGCTTGACGACTCATCACAGGTTCGTCTTGTAGATCAGACCAAACTACCTTTGGTTTTGGAACATGTAGTAACTGATAGTCATGAACGGATTGCCAAATCTATCAAGATAATGGAGATTCGTGGTGCTCCCGCAATTGGAGCCGCAGCAGGAATGGGTATGGCTCTTGCAGCAATTGAAAGTAAGGCACGAACGAAGGGGGATTTGCTAGAATATCTGGAAAAAGCAGCCGACACTCTCAATACCAGACCAACTGCTGTTAATCTGACATGGGCTACTGCACGAATGTTAGAAGTTGCAAAGAATGCCGATGGAAGTGCGGATGAGATTATCAAAAGACTCGTCGATGAAGGTAAAGAAATCGCTGAAGAAGATGTTCGAATGAGCAGGGCTATGGGCGAACAGGCTCTTTCTCTCATTAAACCTGGATATACAATTCAAACAATCTGTAATGCAGGGTCTCTCGCAACAGTTCATCTTGGTACTGTTGGAGCAGTTGTTCGTGTGGCTCATGAAACGTACAATGGTGATATCAAAGTATACGCAGCAGAAACAAGACCCCGACAACAGGGAGCTCGTCTTACAGTATACGAATTCATGGAAGACAATATTGATACTACTCTGATCACAGACGGGATGATTGGTACTGTTTTCCGAGAGGGACGAGTTGATTGTTGTGTTGTGGGGGCAGATAGAATACTTCGAACAGGTCATGTAATCAACAAAATTGGAACATACACGATGGCAATCACTGCAAGACATCACAATATTCCCTTCTATTCAGTTGTTCCAGTATCAACAATAGATATGGTAACTGATCCTGAAGATGTTGTCATCGAAGAACGTGATCCCGATGAAATTCGTATGATTAATGGCGAATATGTTACTCCTCCAGATGCAAAAGTGTACAATCCTGCATTTGACATGACCCCTCCCGAACTGGTTGATGCTATCATCACCGATATCGGCGTTGTCAAGAACCCAACTGAAGAAAAGATGAGAAAACTCTTCGAAAATAAGTAAAATTGGGAAGTTGCGGTATTGACCGAGGTAATACTCACCTGTCAACTGGTAGATGGGATTACTATCAGGAAATCAATTGGTA
Organism: Candidatus Thorarchaeota archaeon; assembly: GCA_016840385.1. The sequence goes on from JAEOSL010000017.1 coordinate 6,357, forward strand.
CTAACCCTACACAAGTATCACTGACGAGAAACAATCTGAAAGCAATCGACCTCATTCCCTTGCGTACATGTGATGGATTGGTTTCGTTGGACCTTGCTCACAATCAATTGAATGAGGTCGATTTTGGACAGCTGGGAGTGAAGAGTGGGGTTGAACGGCTGTCGTTGTCGTACAATCCACTGAAGAGGGTAGATTTGGGTCCGTTGAGGGAGTGGAAGAACTTGAAGATTCTGCGATTGACAGGGTGCGAACTGGATTCTGTTGATTTGAAACCACTAGCAGATCTGAAACACCTAGAACAACTCTCTATTTCCTTTAATGATATAGAAAAAGTGGATTTGAGTCCACTTGGTTCTTGTTCAGCACTTGAAATCCTTACCATCAATAGGAATAGGTTCTGCCAACTTGATCTAGGACCTCTTGCTCACTGCTCTAATCTGAAAACATTGAATATTGGTGACAATAGGTTGGAAAGTATTGACTTGTCACCTTTGGCGGAATGTACGGATTTGTATTCCCTGGTCCTCAACAAGACCCCTTTGGAAACCGTTGACCTTACCCCGCTTAGGGATCTGAAGAGTTTGCAGGGACTGAATCTGAGTGGAAATCAGCTGAACACAGTGGATATGCGGCCATTACAATTCTGTGAGGAGATGTATGAGGTGAATCTGGAGGATAACCCCTTGGAATCCTTGATCGTGCCAGAGGGATTCATATGTTCACCTCTGAAATTGAATGCTGATGATATTGCTCTGTTAGAACGAGAGAACTAGGACAAGAACTATCGATATCTACTCCCAGGCCTCAGTAATATCTATTCTGCGACGTCTATCTATGAATTCCAAAACAATTGAAATGAAAATAATCATGAAACCGAGTGGTACTAGAAATATCCAAGCTGTGGCAATTATGGGTGGCCCTGAGTGACGGACTGTTCCAGGGGGAATATAGCTACTCTCACGGGCAAACATCATGAAAATCTCATTGACAATATAACCCTCTAGAGCTATAACTAATCCCAGAACAGCTAGAACTTTTCCTTTTTCGTTCATCTCCCTAACAATACGTCTTGATTCAACTTGATTTAAAACTAATCTTAGAACAAAAAATGACCGAGAGGAATAGGGCAAGAATTATGGCGGGCGGAAGTTTTAGAACGATTTATGTCAAGATATTGGTGGGTATTCCAAGTTGAAGCAATTACTTATTGGACTGGTACTAATTGTTAGCAGTGTTCTGGTTTGGTTTTTTGCTAATGCTCTCCTTTTTGACTACATAGTGAATGTGCTACATCCTGACCAAGCTTTTGGAGAACCAATATGGGTAATCGACCCTGTAGGCTTTATGATAATCTCAATACCAACAGGACTTGTGTTCTTCGTGGGATTAGTAGTTATTCTTAGAGATATATTGTCTAAAGCATAATAAGTGGCGGGCGCGGCAAGATTCGAACTTGCGACATCCAACTTCGAAGGCTGGCGCCCTATCCAGACTAGACTACGCGCCCACAAATTCGCTTTAGTTGTTTAGCACTTAAGGACTTCTGTCTGTTCTGTTTTCATCCAGAACTATTTCTTTCCCATCTTTTTACTCCATACTTCTATGAAGTTTTCAAGAGACCTGTCATATGTTTTCTCAGCATCCGCTGGAAAGAGACATCCTGGCAGTTCTTGATGTTTCCAATGATATTGTAAGCAATCACAGCAGTATCCGTTCCTCGAACATCCTGGGTATGAACAGGTGCATCGTTCCTTGTTTTTCTGAACATTACATATTCTGCCAGTCATAGTACAACACATGTCCTTATTGGCGTCAGAAGTTAAAACCGTTTGGTCGGGTCGGCAGGCTAATAGAGACCATAGTACACATTGAACCTCGCAATGGGTCTCATCAAGTGGTTCAAAGAGATTCCCACAGGAATTGATGGAATACCACTCCCACAGGATCGAATTGGCACTCTAGAACAGATTCTGCATGAGAACTTCGATCAGGGATATGTCGTAGAATCTGTTAGCCGCTTGAAGAGTAAGAAGAACACAGTAATTTCATTGGAAATTCACCCAGAAGATGCAAAACCTATCACTCTAGTGGCAAAGATGTTCATTGCAGGCCGGTTCAAGAATGAACTCTTAATTCTCAGAGCAAGCTGGGCGCACGGCTTGGCAGTTCCTAATATTCTTGATGCTCGAGATGATGTGATCGTCATGAGTTTCATATCTGGAGAAACTCTAGTTGATAGAATTAACCAAACATTTGAACCACATCTTATCGACAAACTTGCAGAATGGTATTACAATTATCATAAAGTACATGGGCAGATCAAAGGAGACCCTCGGCTACGGAATTTCATTGTCCACAACGACCAAATCTTTGGAGTTGACTTTGAAGAGTCAGGTGAAGGTTTTTGGATGGTCGATATCGCAGGAGTGTGTGCCAGTCTACTGGATACGAATCCAATCTTTGACCCACGAAAACGGAAACTTTCTTGGCGCTTTCTGGAAAAATATCTCTCATTTCTTGATGTATCCCCAGATGAGACCATGTATACTGATTTTATCCCAATCTTAGCTGACACTTTGAAGCAGACCTCCGAGTGGCGAAAAGATAGCAGAATCCTAGAACTTTCTGAGAAAATCCGGGCTGAGGGACTGCCCATCGATTGATACTCACATGTTCATTGTTCATCCCTAAGGTTCTTAACATGGTTCATCCCACACCGAAATATACAGCCATGCATATCGCTCAGAGATGGTAGACCATGGAACGACGGAATCTGGCATTGGTATTTTCCGTTATCACGATACTACTTGTGAGTTCCACTGCTGCAATCTACTTTCTTGGAATGACTGAGGATGATACACTCAATTTCTATGTATTTAGCGATTCTCAGGGATATCAAGGAGGAGTGGAGCAGATTGTTACAGCAGCAAATCTCCATAGACCTGATTTTCTATTCCATTGTGGAGACCTTACACCATTTGGACAAGAAAATCAGTATCAAACCATAAAGACAGTCCTCGACCAGTCAATTGTACCTGTATATTCGACAATAGGTAATCATGATCTCAAAGATGGCGGTGGTGTGCTATACGAAGAGAACTTTGGCACTTCTAGATACTCTTTCGACCTGGGTCCTGCTCATTTTACAGTGTTCAATACTTCTTCCGGTAATATTTCTCCTCAAGAATTCACCTGGCTCGAGCAAGATTTGACACAAACTGAAGCAGAATCTCGATTCGTTTTCACTCATATTCCTCCTTTTGACCCACGACCTGGAGAAAATCATTCATTGATCAGTTCAACATCAGGCACACAATTGATGTCACTTTTTGAAGAACATGAAGTTGATGCAGTCTTCACTGGGCACATTCACATGTACAATAAAACTGTAGTCAATGGAGTTAGATATGTCATAACTGGTGGTGCCGGAGCTAGTCTTTACGCTGACGAAGATAGTGGTGGAATATACCACTTCATGAATGTCACACTCCATGAAAATGTTCTTACTATTGAGCCAGTTCTTCTTGATACTCCCTCACTTCCAAGAGATGTCGTAGCCGTCAGAGGTTTCATTGAAGATGTGACCCTATCCCTTGATGATCTTTTATTGATGGATGTAATTACAGAGTATTCATCATTTCAAAACCAATTTGACAACTGGAGAGGTCATGGAACCTATACCGGGATTGCAATATCCGAACTAATCGAGCTAGTTGGAGGAATGACAGTCAATGATACTCTTGTTGTAAGGTCATTTGATGGATACGAACAGGAATTCAGCTACTCAAACGTCTATCCCAATACAACTTGGGCTGAAATTCAGGGTCCAATGATACTTTCGTATGCCTATAATGACACTTCAGTTCTCGATTGGACTGACGGTATGCGACTTGTCATGCTCCCTCTAGATGGAGGATACAGCAACACTGATGCAATTCAGACCTCAGCATCTGGTGATGTTACCTCTGCAGGGGCTCGATGGGTCAGATTTGTATCAGTAATTGAGGTGATTTCAGGATGAGTTCCTCAATATCCACTCGGGATATTGTCACCATAGCAATTCTTGCATCGCTAGGTGGCGCACTCAGTACATTCGTAGGTTACCTTGGGAATCTCATCAATCTCTCATTGGGAGTACCTTTTGGTGCCGGTCAATTCATGGCTGGACTGCATGTTTTCTGGCTTGTGTTGATCAGAGTTATTGTTCCCAAACGTGGCGTTGGTACAGCGGGCGGTCTCCTCAAAGGCATGATTGAGATGTTCACAGGAAGTACACATGGTATAGTGATAGTTGTAGTATCTCTAATCCAAGGGTTTGTTGTGGATATCAGTGCTTCAGCTGCTGGTAGTACCGAAAATCCCGCAGATAGTTCTCGAATAACATGGTGGTTGGGGGCTGGTGTTTCTTCCGCAGTGAATGTCATTATATTACAGTTATTTTATTTCACAGGTGCACCGTTTCTGTATATTTTCGTGATTTCTATCCTAGCTCTTTGTTCAGGTATCATCTTTGCTGGATATTTTGCATGGGAAACCTTGGAATTTTTGAATGATGCAGGTACAATCTCAGGATTTCAAAGTACAAAACCAGTCATTGAAAATAGCACACCCAAATCAGTCGCATATCGCAATCTACCTGCAATTGCTTTTGTCCTGTTTCTCACAGTAGGGTCTCTCTACTATACTACCAATATTGCTAATGTTTTTGCAGATCCGTATTCCTGTGAAGTGCGAGGTTTCGTGGACAATCCATTTTCATTCACACTGGAAGATTTTCCAGGTTCTGAAGTCACTATCGAGGCTGAACTTATCGGAGCCTACACGCATATCCCACCTGCCAATTATACGGGCTTACTAATCAGTACGATACTCCAGCAAGCAAGTGTACAAAGTGGGGCAACTGGACTTCAAATTATTGCTAGGGATGGCTATTCAATATTCCTTGATATCGCTGATGTGATGATTGATTCAGAGTTACTGCTTACTAGATCTGATGATGGACTCTGGCTTATTGCAGAGAATTATGACGGCTCAATGTGGGTCCGTCAAGTGATTTTGTTACAAGTATACTAGGCGAACACAATGTTAGAATCTCAAGATTTGACCTTCTCATATGATGGAAAAACACAGATTCTAAGGTCTCTGAACTTGCAAGTTCGCCCGGGCGAACTTATTCTATTAACAGGTCCAACAGGCTCAGGAAAATCTACTTTGGCCAAGTGTCTATCTGGATTCATACCAAGAAGCATTGAAGGGGAATTCTCTGGTGAAATCAGAATAGATGGCGAAAATACCAGCGACTATTCAATTGCAGAGATTTCACGACTGGTGTCACTCGTACAGCAAGATCCAGATAATCAAATCTGTACATTGAAAGTAGTTGATGAGGTAGCTTTTGGTCCAGAAAACTATGAATCGGAACCAAAAACCATCGAAAAACTCGTAGAATCTTCCCTTTTAGCTGTAGATACACTTCACCTTCATAATCGTAATACGCACACCCTTTCAGGAGGAGAAAAACAGAGGCTTGCAATAGCTTCCATGCTTTCCTGCCAACCCAAATACCTCATTCTTGATGAGCCATCAGCTAGCTTGGATCCAAAAGGTATCCTCTTGCTCAGAAAGATTCTTGCTGATCTGAAAGAGAAGAATGTAGGTGTATTATGTATCGAACATAATCTCGATGCAATTCGACCTGTAGCAGATCAAATTCTTTCAATATCGAACGGTACGATAACTGATTGGAATCCGATTGACGAACCACCAATCACCCCCACAGCACAACCACCAGTTCCAGATACCCCATTACTCACCTTGGAAGAAGTCAATTTTTCCTACGGACCAACCCAGGTAATTCATGATGTAAGTTTGACTATCCATCAAGGAGAAATAATTGCACTTATGGGAGGAAATGGTTCTGGAAAAACAACCTTGGTTTCTCTTCTTGGGGGACTACTTGAACCAGATAATGGGCGAGTAGATTTAGGAAGAATACCGATATCTTCTCAAAGAGATCGAAAAGAAATTGTGAAGAGAATATCAGTTGTTTTTCAGAATCCTAATCATCAAATTTTCGAAACAACTGTTTGGAAAGAACAGATATTGACCTCTGAAATTCTGAATGAGATTAATGAAAAATCACTAGAGAGATCAACGAGTCTTCTGAACACTGCTAATCTTGGTAACTTCCTAACAAGAAATCCTTTCTCTCTCAGCTACGGACAAAAAAGACGACTCAATATCACGTCTTCAATAGCTCATGTTCCAAGGATTTTGCTGCTGGATGAGCCATTTATTGGTCAAGATCGAGAAGGACGTGAGTTCATTTCGAAAACCATTACAGATACTGCTGGCGGTAATGGTGCAGCTCTTGTTGTCACTCACAATCCAAATTTTGCCAAAAATTATTGTAATCGTGTGATTTTCGTTGAAAATGGTTCAATTCTCTTGGATGGGCCTCCAGAAACTGTGTTGCAACGATTGGAAGAGATTGGTCATAGTGAATATTCTGAACTGGGGGTGTATTCTTAGATGACCGATCAGACAAAATTCATGCAAAATGGTGGAAGAGTCAACCCCCTCTTGAAGCTCCTGCTACTAATTCTAACCATTTCAGGCATAATGATTTACCCAAGTTGGCGTCTGAGTTCTATACTTTTAGTAATTGTAATACTATTATTCCGAGTAAGTCGGGTATCATTGACCCTCTCTCGAAATCGGACCAAGTTCATCATAATATTCTCATTCTTGCTCTTCCTCTTTCAAGTTCTCATTACTGTAAATGGAATAGTCTTAGGATTTGTAATACCACAACTGAACAATTTTGGTCCATTTTTCCCGATAACTGACTATGGACTTGAACGAGGTCTCTCCATAGCATCACGATTTCTCCTTGTTGTTCTTTCAAGTATGTTATTTGTTGCAGTTACAGATCCCACATTGTTGGCCCACTCACTAACCCGGCTCAGGATCCCGTACAGGTATAGCTTCGCTCTTGTAATAGCTTTGAGATTCTTGCCTTTGTTCGACTCTGAAATCCAGACAATACGCATGGCACAGAAATCAAGGGGTATTCAACCTGAGGTGGGAGGGTTCAAGAAAATCCTGAGGACTATCCAGTATACCTTCTTTCCACACCTAGTTTCTTCATTATCTCGAGTAGATTCTCTGGCAATATCCATGGATGGTCGGGGTTTCGGCTATAGTAAAAATCGAACATATTTCAGAAAGTCGAACTGGAAAACCTCTGATTCACTACTCGTACTAACCGGACTTGGGTACATTATCCTCTGTATCCTACTGGTTCTAGGTTTCTTACCACAGTTGGCTACTATTCTCTAGATGCCAGCAAAAGAGAGAAGATCTGGTGATAATCTGACCTCACATTCAGATTTTCTTGGTACAAATTTTGGATGTGGAACTCTCTTCCGATAGTGTATTGACCCTACTCCCTGACAAAGATGTGATTTTTCATTGAAATATCTACAATCCTTGCATGCAAGACCGTCATCAAGTGTACGTTGTACTGGGACTTCTACGAACTCAGATATTGTCCTATCCCACATACGAACCATACGAGTAGCTCTCATACACCATTGTTTTGGAAGAAACCTATAAACTACCCACAAAATCGTGATGCTTTCTTTGTCAATTTTGTTTTGCGCATTTTATAGTCATAGAATACCTATGACTTCAACCGTTTTTCCATGAAGAATCCAGGTACCTTGTAGTTTCTCTTCTTGAAGAAGTCAAGATCCAAGTCATCTTTTGCATGAAGTAGCATGTAAATGGAAGAAAATTCTGCATTCTTGGCCCATCTTTCAGCAGAATCTATCAGAAGTTCTCCCACAACTTGCTTGTCATGAACAGGATCAATAACAAGTTCATGTATCATTGCTACTTCTTCATGAAATCCAGAGTTTCCAACCCAGATTACACCTACAAAGTCACCAGTCTTTGTGAAGACTACAAATCTTTGATGTTTTTCTTGGTCTATGGAGAATTTCTTGATGTGTTCTTCGTAGAGTTTCTTGGCTGCGTCATCATCTGCATCCACTGAAAATTGTACTTTCTTTGAAAATCGTTCAAGTTCAGCAGTTTGAATAGCATCATAATCAGCTTCCTGTTCTTCTCTGATTGTAAACGAACTTTCAGGAGATCCGGTTGTGTTAATCGTGTCAAGTTTCTTTGAGATTGGTACTTGTTTAATACGATACTCCATTCTTTCGTACAATGCAATCGCTGGCGTATTATCGGAGTGAACAAAGAAACCGAGATTGAGGTTCATCTCACGAGCAAAATCCTCACCTTTTTGCATCAGTTTTCTTCCTAATCCATGTCCTCGGAATGCAGGGTCAACCACAATATCATAGATCCACTGTGGATTTTCAATATCCCAGACATCTTTACTATTTCTTCCTCCCATCCAAAGATATCCACACGGCACATCTTCATCAGTCTTTGCAATGAAAACTTTGGCATCTTGTTTACTGAAGTCAAAATATTCCTCTGTTTCTTTTCTGTGAAGATTAGCCAGTTCCTCATCTGATGCATCGGGATTTTTCTCTACCAATGGATCATACATGAATTTTCTAAGAACTTTCAACATTTCAAAACTCAACTTGAAGAAGAAATCCCAATCTTCTTCGCCTTGAGCTCTCCATATTTGGAAATTCATTGTACCACACAACCTACCGAGGTTTGATCTTTCCCACTGGTGAAAGATAGACAGTCATTTCATTCTCTCCATCTACTTGAATCAATTCATCCACCGCTTTCTGCTCATACGCCGCAATGGCACAGGTTCCTGCACTAATTGCTTCGCATGCTAGGTACAGATTCTGACAGATATGACCTGCCTCAATGAGAATATCCTTGTAACTGATGAAACTGTATCTCCATTCTGTTTTGTAGGGAATTGCTGCCCACACAAAGACAACTGCTGATTTTCCAATGAACTTCTGGTACCAAGCTTTTTCCATCAGATCATCTGCATCTGGAAGAGTTTCAGTGACCAGTAGCAGCTTATGTTCGATTGGTAGGTAACGATACACCCCTCGTTTGAAACCGCTAACTAGGTTAACTAACAGATAGGTTTCAAAGGGTTGACGGCCCCCACCGGATGGTACCGCACGCTTTGTCCATACTTTGTTCTTGTCTACCTCACGAACTCCTTGTGTGGACCAAAGAAGGAAGGATAACTCTTCAAGGGTCAGTGGTTCATCTGTATAAGCACGCTCACTTGCTCGATTTCTTATCACATCAATAAGAGGAACCTTTCCTACTTTGAAATCAATGGGGTCAATTAGATCTATCAGGTCTGCATCTTTACTGAATGGTTTTTCTAGAGGTGGTGGGTCTAAGCCTTTGATTTGATCGGGTTTCCACCACTCTTCCTGAGGAATTGCATTGTAGTCATGAGCTTTCAATAGTTCACGACGTTCCTTAATCATCTCTTCATACTTTGTCATTTCGTTTACCACCTAGTAGAAAATAATGGAGGGGTTTACGTTGTCCGCGCCATGAGGAACCTATAAGCTCATTCTTTCACGCCTCTTTCAAACTTGGATACAAGATAATGACTGCTGAGTAATCCTTTTATTGCTATCAGAGATGCAAACGAAATGCACGGGACGTAGCTCAACCTGGTAGAGCAATGGACTGTAGATCCATCGGTTGCCGGTTCAAATCCGGCCGTCCCGACCATTATCTAGTTTTTCTTTTATATTACTATTCTCTAAAACTAAGATACTTCCTCAATTCATTAACTATTGTAATTATTATCTATATGTTGCTACTGGATATACAAACATCATAGAGTATCATATACGCACCAAAAAACAAATGATGAAAGAACAATATCTAATCCGAGTAAGGATTTGATTAAGTTCATTCATATTACCCGAATCTAATTATTCGAGCTTTCAACTATTAGCTTGCTTGTGTTAATGTTTCTGTGAAATACTTCACACTTGCAATCTTCGCATTCACCATTAAAATTATCGTGGTCTTCACGATTATGACCACACGCACAGTGGTCTAAAGATCTAGTACTCATTTTTTCACCTCTCAAAATTTTCTGTAATGATAATAGAAGAATTACTTCTTCATTCAAGCTTCAATGAGGTGCTTTCTTCTTGGATTTGGTCGGTGACTGGATCCTCCAGCGCCTCTTCTTGTAACATTTCCAATATCCTATGAGGTCCATATCCACTATTCACACGGTTTCTCTTGTAATCAGTTTTAGAATTGATTTTCATATCTTCCATTTTCAATATCCTGCTACTATGAGAAAAATATATCATACAGACTGGGGGTCTGTGATTTCCGAAAAGCAGATACTTCAAAATACCAGACAAGAGGGTCTGATTGTGCTACATTTATTGTTAAACTGTCTCTTCTCTTCTCACTTTCTGCAGCATGCTATTCACGAGGGTACTTATAACCTTAGGTATTTATCTAAGAAATTACGACTTTAAATACATCAATTGCCGGTTCAAATCCGGCCGTCCCGACCATTCTTTCTTCAAAGTTCATAGTGAGTTATTTGCGCAAAAACCCGAATTTTCGTTCGACAAATGCCGATTTTCGACAGGCTAATAAGAGTACTTCCCAATGATAAAACGGGAAATAATACTCAATAGAATCACAACGATGAGCTTTACCGCTTGGTCATTTTAGACAATAGTGGTCGTACTTAGGGTGTATTTGTTCACCAAGACCACAGGTGGTGACCAAGTTTGCGAGTTGCCAATAGAGCGTGAGAATTATGTCATGGAGTGCATTAGAAAACAACACAGTAGACCCAATCAGGGTTGCAGTAATAGGTGCTGGACACGCAGGTAGAGGACTTGCTAGCTATCTCTCCATTCATGGATTTGATGTTTCTCTCTATAATCGTACGATCGCTAATGTTGAGAAGATATCGAAAAGAGGAGGAATCAAGGTTCATGGTCTCTTTGACGCATTTGCAAATCTCTCACTGGTCACAGATGACATATCTAAGGCTATTGAAGACCGTGACATACTCATTATTGTTGTACCTGCACAGGCGCACACCTTTATTGCAAACTCCATGGTTCCTCATCTAAAATCTGGGCAGACAATACTTCTAATGCCGGGTAGGACCGGTGGTGCACTCGAGTTTGCCAGATTCTTGAGATCACATTCCTATTCTGATGAAATTTTGTTGGGAGAGGCTCAAACATACAGCTTCGTATCAAGGATTACTGGACTAGATTCCGTGTTAATCTCAAAGGTTAAGAACAGTACAAAGGCAAGTGCTTTTCCAGCATCTCATAATCGCAGGTTCATGAGGAATCTAAGGCGACTTCCAATTACATTCAATATAGCTGATGATGTCATGGAAACCAGCCTTGATAACGTAGGTGCGATGTTACATCCAACACCCACGATTCTCAGCGCAGGTTTACTGGAGTCAAAAGAGGGTGGATACAACCACTATCATGATGCTATTTCCAAATCAGTAGGACGACTAATAGAACGAATGGATGCCGAGAGGATTAGTGTAGCTCGTGAATTTGTTTCTCAACCTGTATCCCTTCTGGAATGGTTGAGGAGCTCGTATGATGCTGAGGGAACTACACTGTGTGAGTGTATACAAAGTATTGATGCTTATGATGATGTAGGTAGCCCTTCATCATTAGATCATCGTTACGTATTGGAAGATGTACCCACCGGTCTTGTACCCATCTCCTATATTGGACGGCTTGCTGGAGTTGAAACCCCTGCTATAGATGCAATGATCAACATGGCTTGTCAGCTCTATAACTATGACTTCTGGAGTAGTGGAAGAAACCTTGGAAATCTGGGTCTTGAGGGATTAAACCCGAGTCAAGTACAGGAATATGTCAGAACTGGAGTCATATCCGAGAAATATCCAGAGCTTTATGATCATGAGCTACCTGACGTATACAGATTAGAGGTGGATGAAATTTGAGAATCTTGGGAGCCGCCATAGGAAGTTGTGTCCATGTGGCTGGTGTTCTTAGATTTCTCACGTTCGCAGAGGAAGAAGGGCATGAAACTATCTTCTTAGGAACAGCGGTTTCCATTGACGAATTGATAGCGAAAGTGAAAGAACACAACCCTGATGTTATTGGTGTAAGCTATAGACTTACAGCGACAAGTGCAGTCAAACTTCTTGAGGACTTGAAGAACGCCGTGACAGAATCGGGTCTAGAGAGAAAACGATGGGTGCTTGGTTGCACAGCACCAATCAAACCCTTTGCAGAGCAAACAAATCTTTTTGAACAGATATTCACTGGTTTCTCGACTGATGAAGATTCGATTAGTTTTCTTCGTGGTTGGACATACCTACAGCCAGAAGAGAAAAATCCTCAAGATTTACTTACAAGAATGGTCCTCAAAAGTCCGATACCACTTGTTAGACATCATTTTGGTCTCCCATCAATCGAAGAAACAATAGACGGTGTCGCAAGAATTGCAGAGGCTGGAGTTTTAGATATCCTCTCTATTGGGCCGGATCAGAACGCCCAAGAATCGTTCTTTCGTCCATCTGAGATGAATAAGCGCTTAGAGGGTGATGGAGGTGTTCCAATTAGGGACTTTAAAGACCTGCAGCTTATCTTTGATGCCTCTCGAAGAGGTAATTATCCTATCTTGAGATGTTATAGCGGCACTCGTGATTTGATATCTTGGGCACAGTTACTAAAGGATACTTTGAACAATGCTTGGGGTGCAACTCCTCTGCTATGGTATAGCGAACTGGATGGAAGAAGCAAAAGATCCCTTGAGGAGGCAATCACTGAGAATAAAGAGAATCACCGCTGGCATGCAAAACATAACATCCCAGTAGAAATCAATGAGTCGCATCATTGGAGTCTAAGAAGTGCTCATGATACAATTGCAGTTGCAATGGCATATCTCTCAGCATACAATGCTAAGAAAGTCGGTGTCAGGCATTATATCGCACAATACATGCTAAATACACCTCTGGGAACCTCTCCAAAAATGGACCTTGCCAAAATGCTAGCGAAAATCGAACTTATTGAGTCGCTTCATGGACCCCACTTTGATTCTCTTAGACAGATACGACCTGGGCTTTTTTCTTATCCACCTGACCTTGATTTGGCCAAGGGTCAACTCGCATCATCAATTTATACAGCCATGATGTTGAAACCACATATTGTGCATGTCGTAGGTTTTTGCGAGGCTGATCATGCTGCAACTGCAAATGATATCATTGAGAGCTGCAAGATTTCACGACGAGTTATGCATGACTGCCTTCTTGGAACACTTAACCCGCTGGATGACAAGGAAGTATTGAACCGAAAGAACGAGCTTGTCAGAGAAGCTAAGGTGCTTATAGCAGCAATTCGGTTGTTGGGTGATGATTCCTCGAAAGATCCTCTCCTTGATTCTATTACATACGTTCGCGCAGTAAGAAAGGGAGTTTTAGATGCACCACATCTGAGAAACAATCCTATTGCCAAGGGATTACTCAGAACTAAAATGATTGATGGGGCATGCTTAGCAATAAATCCCGATACTGGCAATCCAATCGATGAAATCACAAGATTAGGACAACTTACAGATTATTCCATGATGACTACGAATTGACATCGATTGTGATTCCAAGAACACGAACAAGCTCTTTGTAACGATTACGAATAGTGACTTCAGTGACCCTTGAAGCTTGAGCTATCTCCCTCTGAGTACGCCTATCATCTTCGAGTATTCCAGCTATGTATAGTGCGGCGCCTGCGATTCCACCAGGAGCCTTTCCTATAGTTACGTATCTTTCTTTGGCTTGTTTGATTATTTCAGTAGCTTTTTTCACAGTTCTTCCTTCAAGCATTAGATCTGAAGATAATCTTGGTATCAAGTCCTTTGCAGATGGAAGCGGCACAGTAATATTGACTCGAGAAACAACCAGACGAACTGCAAAGCCGACCTTTTTCCTATCCACATTTGTTTCAGTAACAATTTCATCCAGCGATCTAGGAATCCTGTGAATCCGGCAAGCAAGATAAATTGAGGCTGCAACTACGGATTCAATACTTCTTCCCCTCACTATTTTCGATATCAGAGCCTTTCTATATATCAAAGCTGCAGTTTCTCTAACATCACGCGGTATTCCTAGTTGTGAGGAGAGTCTATGCATCTCACTCATTGCAGTGCTGAGGTTTCTGTCTTGTGAACTATGAAGTCTACTTCTGATGTGCCATTTTCGCATTCTGTACATAGCTGCTCGGGTATTGCTTGTGATTGCCTTACCACTTGCGTCCCTGTTTCGCCAATCAATCATTGTCGATATGCCCTTGTCAGCTATAGTGTAAGTTGCTGGAGCCCCAACTCTGGCTCTTGCATTCTTTTCTTCTGCTGTGAATGCTCTCCATTCGGGACCTGTATCAGCAGTGCGCTCTGAAGCAACAAGTCCACATACTGTGCAGGTATTCTCTCCACGAGTATGATCCTTTGTGAAAGTACTTTGTCCGCAACCCATACACACCTCTTTTCTGCGTGTATGACCTCCTTTTGTACTAACCAAACTCTTCATGTCTATCTCTCTTCTTACCAGTAGTAGTCATTCCATTATCGATTTCTTGCTCTTATGAGAGCAATATATCGTACAGACTGAGTCTGTGATCTCCGAAAAGCAGATACTCTAAACACCAGAGAAAAGGTCTGGTTGTAATCAATTTATTGTTGAACTGTCTCTTCTAATCTCACTATCTGTAATAATTACTATCACAACGATTGTAATAAGTTTAGGTATCCATTTAAGAAAAGATCACCATTTCTCCCTAATTCAGAAACTCTGCTACTTCATCGACAGATAATCGCGGTCTAGGTCCTGGTTTTACATCATACTTTCCTAGAGTTATCGCAGCTAGTAATTTCCAAGGTTTCTTGAAGTAGTCCATGATAGCTTCGTATGTGTAGAATATATCTCCAATCCAGCAGGTTCCAAGGCCGAGAGCATGAGCTTTCAACAGTAGATTCTGAATCGCTGCAGAAACACTATGAATTTCAGTGGTCCAACCACGCTCACTAGTATTCCAGACCACAATGACCACTGGAGATTCTTCCATCATCGTACATGAACCATATGAAGAACCCACATCGAAAGTAAGTTTGTCAAGTTCACTTCTGTACATATCCGTAAACTTGTCCTTCGATTCTCCAGTCAGTACTGTAAATCTCCATTGTTGACCATTCTTAGCACTGGGTGCATATGTTGCAGCTTCAATAATCTCCCTAACCAGTCCCGCTTCTACTTTGTCACTATTGTAGGTCCTGATACTCCTACGTCCTTTGATAGCATCATCAATATTCATGATTATTCAACACCTTCAGGAAGATGAATGACGAAACTACACTCATCATCACCCTTGAGTACTGATTTTACCATATCATACTCTAATGGTTGATCAAGTGCGGCTTCCCATGGTTGTTTGGTAAAACCACCACTACAATGACAAAAACTATCAGATACATCAACGTCATCATCCAGAATCGATTCGCGTGCCCAAGCACAGTGACATGCATAGTATCTCTTCATTTTCTCATCTTTTTCATCAAGATATTCCTGTACCATGTATGGAATCTTTGTATGGTAGATAGTATTTCCCTTTCTTTCACCGTTCAAAACATCAGGACGACTCTTCACATAATCGACAACTTCTGCAGTGATGTATTGATTATAGAACAGTGAACCATCATCTCTATGCTTTTCCAGTTCTGCTATGGCGTTCTCTCGCTTTCGTTTTAGGTATTCATCAATACTACCAGCTTCTAGATACTTGTCCCGTTCTCCCTTTCTAAAATCACGAGGTAATCCATGCGCCACATCCGCCAGGATCTTCTTACAGATAGCTGGATCAAGGTCTTTTTCCATCTTCTTCACTATTTCTCTTGTGACCAAAATCTTTTCTTTATCGGGCATCCCAAGTGGAGGTAGATCTTTCTCTGGGAGTATCTTATCTCGTATTTCTTCACCAGCATGCTCTCCGAGTCGTTCTCGGAGCACATTCATTACTTCTCCACCATCAAATATTCCTAGAACTGGTAAGTACAAGTCCATATTCTTTACAAAAAATGCATATCGAGATATTGCTGCATAATCCAGGTAGGTATTAGCCCCCTCTTTAACTAACATTGCAGAAAACTTCTCGAATTCATCCGCGCCTGCAGTTTCAAGCGTTTTTCCGAATTGTTTCAAAAACTCTTCAAATCTCTCTACCATCTCTGTATTTGCAATTATTTGCTCTTCAGGAACGGGTTGTTCCCTATCCGTCAGATATTTTCGAAATCCTTCTTTATCCATTTTGTCCACACTCGCTAAACCTTTCCTTCTGTCGCTTTTCAATCGAGAGAAGAGCGCAAGAATTAAGATGTTCACTCGGAAATCATGAGAGCTTCAAACGTAATTTGGCGCCGTTATAGAGTATTACTCAGTGAATACAGGTGCTTTAGTACACTGAAAAGTACAAAATTATGGCGGACAGTCGTATGAAACAC
Source organism: Candidatus Thorarchaeota archaeon (assembly GCA_016840385.1). Next base: position 22,863 of record JAEOSL010000017.1, read on the forward strand.
ATAGAGGCCAAGATAAAGCATGCATTGGAGAATAAGGGCATCAAGTGCCAGTCAGTTTTTGCAATGGAAGACCCCGAAAACACCAGAGTACTTCTTGCATTCAATTCTCAAGACAATAGGAAACTTTCAATCAGGAAGATTGAGAATGCATTAGCATCAATCACTGTAGGAGAATTCAAGATTCCACGAGAGTTCCAACGTCTAAGTTCTGCATTTTTACATCTTGAAGTGAGTCTTGGAGCAAGAACTGAAACACCAATAACTCCTGGTGCAGCCTAATTTCTTCTGACCACATCTTTCATTGTATATCAAGAATATTTCAATGATAGATGTTCCTATGTTTCACCCTTCTCCTGCCAGTGTCACCACTCCCCAGACTCATAATGAGTCTAAAGTTAGCAAGAGCATTGTCAACGTTCATTGGGATGGGATCCCTCCTGAAGACCTGGCTTCCTTCTCCTGTTTGAATGCGGGTTCATCACTTCCAGCAACAGAGAGCGTTTCCACAGTTCTTACCACGGCAGGGTCATAATCACTCTAACCAGTTCCATCACTGAAACCAGAAAGGTCCGATTGGACAAAGTGAACAGCCGCGGACTCTCCAGAAACTGATGAGGTTCTTTTCAGAGAGTAAGGACTTCCCGTAGGATGAACCAGTCTTCCCTTGGGCTTTCGGCCGCGCGCTTCGCTCTGTTTACACATCACTAGCCCACTTACCTAGTCCTTTCATACTAATCATCATTGATTGAGTATATGAGCCCATACAATTTGTTCCTATCATGTGCGATTCAATTTATCTGCATCTTTGTTATGCAAATAGAACATGGATCTCGATCTAAAAGACCGAACATTTCTGGTGACTGCAGCTTCTCGAGGGCTTGGGTTTAGTGTTGCAAAATCACTAGTTAACGAAGGGGCTCAAGTGATAATCTGCGGTCGCAATGAAGATTCTTTGAAGAAAGCAACCTCATCTCTTGGTGAATTAGCAGAATATTATGTGGCCGACGTGTCAAAGAAGGAAGATGTTCAATCTCTAGTGAAGAAGATTGCAACGAACATTGTCGTTCTTGATGGACTCTTTGTCAATGCTGGGGGTCCTCCTCCAGGTACTTTTTCAAACTTGACTGATGACGATTGGAAGAAAGCCTTTGATCTCACACTAATGAGTGCAGTCTGGCTGACTAGAGAAACAAGACTTCTTCTGAAGATGTCTGATTCTGCATCTATTCTGTATAGTACTTCAGTATCAGTAAAGCAACCAATCGATAACTTATTGCTCTCAAATGCTATTCGTCCTGCAGTTATTGGCATGATGCGGACTCTTGCTACTGAGCTGGCTCCTGATTATATTCGTGTGAATGCCATTTGTCCTGGATATATCCAGACTGAGCGAGTTGACGAACTCCTATCTGAATCAGCAGAAGAGAGCATTACTGCAAAGATTCCATTGAAACGGATTGGAAAACCTGAAGAATTCGGACCAGTGGCTGCTTTCCTGCTCAGCCCAGTTTCAAGCTATATTCACGGTTCACTCCTGCTGGTAGATGGTGGTCTCTATCAGGGAATGATGTAGTATTCGAATCAGAGCTTCAAATCTGTAGGGTCCAACCCTCCACTCCGAATAAGAGCAATTCTTGCATAACTACACACTTCTTCATCCTCATCATTGAGGAGTTCTTTGAGACTGGGTACTGCAGGAGGATATGGCGAAACACCTAGCGCCCATGCAGCGGTACGTCGTACATGAATATCCTGTGAACCAAGTAATTCTACTATTGCTCTAAGAATGATCTCTGATTTTCGTTCTATCACTAATCGAGTCATTCTCACCTGTTCTTTAGGAGGGCTTGTGTGGATTACCTCTGCTAATCCTTGAAGAGCTCGAGCATCATCCATATCACGAAGTCCACGAATGGCCCAATCTCTAACAATTTCATCATCATCATCAAGAGCAGCCAGCAGACAATTGATAGAATCTGAAGAACCAATATTGCTTAGTGCCCAGGCTCCAGATTGACGAATTTCTACATCAGAATCCCCTAATAGTGTACAAAGAGTTCCCAAGGTTTTATCGTTCGCAATCTGGGTTAAAGCGAAGATAGCTTCCTTACGAATATTAACATCTTCTGAGCTATTTCGAGTTATCTTTACAATTTGACCACTGTAATATTCTGGATCTGTACTCCCCAAGATATGAAGTGCCCATTTTCTAATTTCAAACTCTTCCTTTTTGTTCGAAAGAATCTCAGCTACTTGTACATTAAGTGAATCAACTCTAGTTCTGTAAGCTGCCTGTAATCCATGTTTTCTAATCAAGACATCTTCATCTAAGACAGCTTGTTCGATGACCAGAACCGTTTGGGCACTATTCAACAAGTCTACAATATCAAGTAGAGGTTTTTTCAATTCAGAATCTTCTGAGAAAGCATGATTTAGAACTTTTTCAAATTCTTCTGGATGATTACTGATATATTCTGTAATCTCAAGTCTTCTATCTTTAGTGAGTTTGTTCAGTAAGAGTTCCGATAGTTCTGTCACAAGATACCCCTTAACTTTCGTATTGATACATCTTCCCGTGAAGGTAGGATTCAGTAAATTTTGAATGCTTTAGCATGAGGCATTCTGAACCATTCCATATCCGGTTTGTATCTGCGTACTGCGAAGTGTGATCCCATCTGGAGCGCAATAGTATTCGGGATAGTCTGTGCAAATGCAGTCTTTAATCCCAAATGTTTTGGAACATGAAGATGATGAGCCTGCATATTCAGAACTTCTGTTAGTACTTTCATGTACCGTTCATCATCAGGTCCCTCCTCTCCAGAAATGAGGATTGCTTGGTCTCCATCATCCATGGAGAGATTCTGATGGTGGCAGAAATCTTCTCGCAAAGATGCAACTCCTTTAACAACCGCAAATTCGTTGAATTTCATCATTCCAATTTGAGCTGCAACATAGTTTGGTCCGTCGGATATCATGTATAGTGGTGGTCCGGGAGTCACAAGTTTGGAAATAATCTTACCCTCATGTTCGGCCCAATCGAGCACACTCTCTCCAATCTTGCTCAGTTGCTTGATATCTCTCTGAAGACTCGATTGGAGTGGGCTATTCATTTCGGCTGCAATAGCAAGAAGGTATACCATGGCAGTTGTGGTTGGTGATGCAGGACTAACGTTGTATGAATCTACATTAGCCTTAGTTACCCATAGGTTTGAGTTTTTTTCACATGCTTTTCCTTCTGATTCATCGGTCAATACAATGGTTTCAGCACCCTTTGCTCTAGTTTTCTCAAGCGAGTCAAGAGTAGAGCGACTTCTACCTGATGCCGTAACTCCAATCACAACAGTTTCTGAATCTATTGGAACATGAATAACCTCAGGGGGTGATAATGAGATTGCATCCAATCCAATTGCACGGAATACCCATTTCCCGTACTCGGATACAGCATATGAATCTCCTGCCCCTATCAATACAATTCGTTTCCCAACAATATCTGATAAATTGTTTACATCTACCGATTTGATTGTGTCTGTGATAGATTTCTCTTGTACCTTGATCACATCATAACAAGAATCTAGGAATTCATTCATTGTATCACAACCCAGAGCTTATTGACATCTGGTAGAACTTACTGTCCCCTTATCTTAGTCACGATGTAGGATTCAATCCCAGTTTCAAAAGTAGTATTTGCTTGCTTTGTCTAACACTTTTATTACTTCCAGAGTCCTGCATCTCATACATACAAGTAATTGGTAACGTGGTTTTGAATGAAGTATGTTAAAACTGGAAAGTACAGACAAGATACCCTTGAGCGTATAGTCGAAATTGACCCTCTTAAGGAATTACAGGGTCGATTGAAGCGAATGAATTTCTTTCTTGGATTTATCAAAGAACACATTCCAGAAGTTTTTCCGGAGTATGTTAACAATCTCCTTGTCAAATATCAGGAACTATTGGATGCTGAGCGCACGAAAGCAAACCCACCTGATCTGGATGAACTTGTATCTGAGAATCCACATCTGAAAGAGAATTTGGAACTCACAAGGCTTGTTGTGAACTACATCATACAGATACTTCAATTACCAGCTGAAACTAAACTGGAGAAATCCGATGTCGTGAATAGAAACTACTTCAGGTCTTGGTCCCATCATAATTATGCCAATCTACTAGTTCTGACTGAAACTCTTGACCGAACAGATGCAATTGCTCTGTACAAGAAATTCGTTACATATCATACACTTGAAGGCAGAGATCCAAATAGAAAAACAGCTGACAATGCGGAAATCATCTATGAAAAGGCGATAGAACCTAAAGAAGAACCATCTGACTGGGAAATTGTCCACACAATGATTGGGGAAGGAAAATACGCTTTTCGGAACGATACCTGCGTCTTTCTGAATGCAATAGGAGATTCCCTACCTGATACTGAGCTGAAATACTATGTTTGTTGTTATGGAGATTATGAGAAGTTCAAGAATTATCATGACAGTATAATCCTAACAATGGAACACACCATTGCTCAAGGAGATCCATATTGTTCTCGTGTACTACATGACACTCGGGTTGACTGGGATTTACGACATCCTCCCAAGACTTTCTGGGATAGTATGAAACCTGATAATGAATAGATGTCTGGTGAGAAACTATGGATGAAGAGGGATTTCGTAATTTTATGAAAAAACAAAGGCGTTCAGTTGGAACCATTCAAACTTGCATAGATTTCACCTTGATATTCGAACAATACCTCAAGAAGCATGGAACAGAGAAAACTCTAGAAATTGCAAAGATCGCAGACCTTGAAGCATTCATAGATTGGGGGAAGAAAGAGTTTGGATCGATGAACTCATACCTTTGGGCACTCGGTCGTTATTTTGAATATTCAAAACAAGAAAGTCTTCGAAAACGTGCCAATCAGATGAGACAATCAGAGATTGCTAAGAAACGAGGGAAAGGAAAGAAGCTACTACTACGTAAGATTCATGGAGTACAAGAGGAAGATGTGAAGAAACTGGAGTCCGAAGGAGTTTCAGACACAAAAGCAATGCTAGCCTCTGGGCGTACACATAAACTAAGAGTTGAGCTTTCAAAACGAATAGGCGTCCCCCTCAAAAGAATCGTTGAACTTGTGAAGATAGCAGACCTGACACGTATTGTAGATATCAAAGGTATACGTGTAAGACTTCTCTATTCAACTGGCGTGGATACCGTAGAAAAAGTAGCTATCCAGAATCCAGAAAATCTGAGAGAACTGATTACTAAGGTGAATGAAACGGAGAAACTCATGAAGCGTCATCCAACACTCGTTGAAACCACATATTGGATTCGTCAGGCTAAAGAACTAGAACCTATCATTGATTGGAATGACTGAATCGAACGAGAAAGAGAAAGTGGCGCCCCCGCCGGGATTTGAACCCGGGATAGTCCAAGTATCAAACTGTTTCAGAAGAAATCTTTCAACACCTGAAAAAGCGTGAATCATCATCTTAGGTTAGTAATCTCGGTGCACGATTGCGTTAAAATGAAGATTATTAATCCACGGAAGTGTCCGAAATCAAAGAGTATCAACGATGAGATTTCCGTGTCTTATTATTCTTACATTAATTGTAGTCATGCCTATTTCGAGCCCTATTACTGTTTCATCTATGAAAGCTGAGATGGCGAACCCATACTTGTTGGCACAGACAGAAAACCCATCAGCCAGATTCCTACCAGGTATGGTCTATGACCCCGTAAATGAACACGTTATGTTGTTTGGAGGAGGATATGGTATTGCTTCGCTTGGCGATACTTGGGTTTTTGATTATGAAACCAGCACTTGGACCGAGCTAGTACTATCAACCTCTCCAACCCCGCGACACTCACATGGCATGGTCTTTGATTCGAATAATGAGGTAATCATCCTTTTCGGCGGTTACAATGGAACATCCCCAGCTAGAGACACATGGGTCTTTAATTGCACATCAGAAATATGGACTGAGGTGACACCTGAGATATCCCCTCCCGAAAGAATGTCTCAAGCTATGGTATATGATTCAGTAAATGGAAAGGTCATTCTCTTCTCCGGATATGGTCTAGATGGTCCTGAGGTTGACGATACTTGGACCTACGATTACACAACAAATACTTGGGAGGAGATGAATCCTACAGTATCCCCCCATGCAAGATATGGGGCTGCTTGTGTCTATGATGACGTAGATGAAACTATGATCATCTTTGGAGGTAATTCTAATGGGTACTTCTCAGATACATGGAGTTACGATTACTCAACTGACACATGGACCGAGCTATCTCCTATGATTCATCCGATACCGCTCAAATGGTCTTCTATGACATATGACTCAGTGAATCAGAAATCTATCCTCTTTGGGGGTGACATAAACTCTCCTATCGTATCCAATAAGACATGGATTTTTGATTCTGCAGTCAATGAATGGGAGGAAAGTGAAACTACAATTGCTCCATCAAGCAGAGAGGCATGTGGATTTACTTTCGACTCTCGAAATGAAAAGGCCATTCTCTTTGGGGGAACAAAGGGAACTGGTCAACCCGGAGACCCTTTCAATGAAACGTGGGCTTATGATTATACAGCGGACTCTTGGACTAAAATAGAGCATGAAATAGATGATATTCTTCTACCATTAGATCCGCTTTTGATTCTCGGTACAATAACTTTGGGAGCGGTTGCACTCGTTATTGTATATGCTTATTTCAGGAAGAGATAGTCTATCCGATATTCCAACACATATGTTCATCGACTTGATAGAAAGAGTGGCGCCCCCACCGGGATTTGAATGAAAAAGGTTATTACTTTGAACAGGTCTTTTCCGATTGCTGAGGGTGGGGATACAGTTTGATTAGTCAATTAAAAAAGCCGCAGAGCTGGTTGAGCTCACTTGTACTTCTTTCTCTCTTGATATCACCCTTAATTTTTTCACAACAAGTTTTACTTACAAATGAGAGAGTACTAACGAAAAACCATGCAAATTTCCCCGCGCTCAGAGTATTCAATCCATCATATACTACTCATAGTCCAATCACGATTAATGCAAATTCTAATTTTTCAGATCAAGGTTTTCTAGGAAATGGCACAATAGAAGAACCTTACATCATTTCAGGTTATAACATAACAAACTCGGGCGATTGCATATCAATCCAAGACACAGATGTTTTCTTTGTCATCACTAGTTGTCTATTATCAGGAATCTCTTTGGGTAGAGGGATCAGCCTACACAATGTAACTAATGGTGAGATCAAAAATAACACTATTCATGAAAAACCGTATGCTATATACCTCGATCAATCCTCAGACAACTCAATTGTGAATAATACTATCATAGACAATTATCATGGTATAGATTTCCAATACTCTGATGGAAACATAATTACAAATAATACAATCACCGAGCATTTCTATCATGGTATTAGTTTTGTTCAATCTTTTTACAATTCAATAAATAACAACACAATTACAAGAACCAGTTCTGGTGTACGATTCTCATTATCTTCTCATAACATTGCTGTGAAGAATAGCATAAATGAAAACAGCATGGGCATCTTTATCGATTCCTCATCTAATAACACTTTAGAAGAAAACCATCTTGAGGACAACCTACTCTATGGCATAGCCCTCTCATCCTCCCCAGAAAACAAGATTTTGAATAACAAAATGCTGCGTAATGGACTGATTATTTTCGGGTCTGGAATTGAGAATTGGTATCAGAATATCAGTCTGAATAACTTGGTGAATGAGTTACCAATAGGTTACTTCTGGAACCTGACTGGAGGGATAATTGATGGAACCCAGTACGGGCAAGTCATTCTAGCTAATTGTACAGAGGTCACTATTCAGAATGGAGTATTCGGGTTCTCAACAGAAGGGATTGAATTAGGATATTCTACTCAATGCAGTGTGACAAATAATTCAATACACAAAAGCAACTTTGAGGGTATGTACATCTTGCATTCATTGAATATTACTGTGACCAACAATATCATTTCAGATAGCGCATATTATGGTATACGTATTTCATATTCCTCGGGTATTTCAATGAGGAATAATCGGATTTCTGGATGCAACTATAATGGTGTGACTCTCTTTTCCTCTTCTAACAATGAAGTTGTGAATAACACCATCATTGAAAACTCAAGCAGAGGAATTTCACTCACTGAATCATCAAATAATAATATAGTGACAAACAATACTATTGCAGAAAACGAATGGGGCTTGAGTTTTTCATCATCTTTTAATTTATTTGAAAATAACACTATTATGAATAATTTGTATTTCGGAGTAGATTCCTTATCATCCACGAACAATACACTAATCGGTAACTCGATTTATGATAACAGAAATGGTCTGAGGTTCTTTTCAGTATCAAACCACACACTTCTGTATAATAATATAGATTCTAATTCAGAGTCTGGTTTGGGTATATTCTTGTCCAATTTTGTTCTAATAGAAAACAATACAATTTCTAAAAATTATGATGGTTTGTACATCTCCTCATCTTCTGATATTGTTACCGTGAATAACTCTATCCATGATCACACAAATTGCGGTGTTTACGTTTCTAACTCCTCGAACAACACATTAACAAAAAATGATATCTCAAGAAATCACCAAGGTGTGTTAATTGATACTGGTTCTGAAAATAACCTGATTTTTCTCAATATATTCACATCCAATGATATGAATGCAAATGATTCTGGAATCACAAACCACTGGAATAGTACCGGTGTGGGTAACTATTGGTCCGATTATAATGGTACAGGCGTGTATAACATTCCTGGCAGTGCAGGTTCAATTGATTACCATCCTTTCATTGCATCTTCGGATACACCTCAAATAACTGAACCAACTATGCCCACAACTACAATAACAGACACCCCAACTACTAGGATTAATGACGATGAGGTTGACTTAGTGGTCATCATCTTCAGTATTGGTGGAATTGTGATAGTTGCTATTTTTATCATTGCAAGGTATCGCCAAGGTAGAATTGACCATTGATAGAAAATGAAACCATTTCGCTGTCAAAATAAAATATATGAAAAAGTGGCGCCCCCGCCGGGATATTCAGAGATTATGGAAATCATGAATCTCTTTTGAACCCGGATCTGTCTCCGCCTCCCTCACGAATGAGGGAGTCTCAAGAGGTCTGCTTCAAGCGTCAACCGCTTGGATTGACAGTCTTGAATGCTAACCTTTCCACATTCATTATGGTGATGATGAACGGTAATAAGATTTTGACAGACTCCTAGTGGATTGTAACTCGTAGATGACGAGAATTGGTCTTAATACAAATTTTGTGAAGGTAAATTCATGACCGTTATATGTCGAAACTGTGGATACATCGATGACTCTATGAGTATTCTCCCTGTTCCACGAGTGGTAGTCGGTAAGATTCGGGGAACTATATCAACCGACGGGCGAATGACTTGCCGAAAGTGTCGTAGTGAGAATCTATCTGAATATAGAGAAGAGTCAGAGTAAATTCTACTATACCCAATCCATATAGCATATCGAGATAATCACTACGCGTTCAAAGATCATAACAACATAAGGAGAGTTTCATACATGACTGAGGAAGCAAGGAATGTGTTTGCCCAAGCCTCAAAGTTTGCCTTGAAAAATGCTGATGCATGGTTGATGAGAGCGCAACAAGCGAAGGATTCAGATCCTGTAGGACATTCCTTTTCAATGGCAGTTACTGCCAATGAAGAATTAGCAAAAGCATACATTTCTTGGATGGTTTCTGTAGGTCTTTTCCACCCGAAACATGAAATTGTTCTCAGAACATTCGACAGTCATTTTGTGAAACATATGTTCATGATTCAGACTTACCTGAAAGATGATCTTAGCATTGCTTTGGAGATTGGAGTCATTGATTCAGATGATTTACTAAGAGAAGCATTGGAGAAGACTGAAACTGAAGCGAAGGCTGAGTTTGATGAGTACATTCAACGTGTTGCTGAGGGATCTGTAGAGATGGAAGAACTTCGTCGTGATGGAATATACGTAGATGTCTGGGATGAGGATAATAAAATGTATGCGTTATCGAATCCGGCAGATTTCTCCTTGACTAAGCGTGATGCCATGCTCACCTTGGTAGAAGGTGGTATGTATCTGATTGGAATGCTTTTGACTATGTTTCAAGAGATTCCTGAAACCGAGATAAAATATGTTAAGTATCTTAAAGAACGCCTTCGAGAAAAGCCATGGGAGTGGCTGTAAAGTACCTGAGAAAGGGGGCCAAAGGTTTCGAATATATCATGTTCCAGAGAAGTACACCTTCTTAAAATGAAAAAGGGATGTTCTCGACCGATGAGTTTAATAGAAAAACAGATTTGCAGCAGTTAACTGGCCCCTGTAGTGTAGTCCGGTTAATACTGCAGATAGTCTGCAGTATCCGGTAAGCATTCAAGACTGTCAATCCAATGTGGTTGACACCTTGGAGCGGATCTCTTGAGATCCGGGTTCAAATCCCGGCGGGGGCGCCACTTTTTCTTATGATAAACAAACTCAAATCATGATTGTGAGTAACTAACCTAATCGAAACAGAGAGCTATTGTCATGAAAGAAGATGACTCGTTAGAGGACGATGCTCTAACTTACGAACCTGCATCAATAACAATCAATGAGAGAGATAGAACGCACCTCAGAAATATGCAGGGTGGAGCCATTGTTGTTGACCTTGACTGGTATCCAGAACAATATGATGATTGGGATTCTGAGGATGGAGAGCCTGAACTACCAGACCGAGAAACCTATGACTGTCAGGCAACAGCGTGTGCCTGTATGAGTGAGATTGGAAACCTGGATGCTGAATCAGACTATGAGAGAATGGCATGGAATCAAGAGATGGCTTACCATAGCATCGTGCTCATTCCTATTGAGATTCATATGGTCCAAGGTCCAACAGGGACCTATCCACGTTTCTGGGGTTACATCTGTCAGTATTATCCTGAGGCTGAATGCTGGGGAGCCAAGAAAGCGACAATCTCACTCCCCTCCGGTCTTTCGAAGCGGATATCAGTGTTCAATGAGAAATTATTGGAAGTGAAGGTCAACCCTCTTGAAGATTCAACGGTCCATATGATTCTCACAACGTATCATGGTCTGGAAGAGTTCGAGACCAAGAATGGTGAGAAGAGGAAGACACACAAGTTCTGGGAAACCAGACTCATTCAGGGTCATCGTTCTCCTCAATGAAGACTGTCCTTTTTTCTTCCGACTTCTAATAGTTGCTTCCTGAGCTTAATTCTCACAGTGTGACCCGGTGCAAGGTTCATTAAAGGAATCCCACGATATTCTCTCGATATCTCCCTTATCACTTCACTTTCGTTGAAGACGAGTCGGTCATCGTTATCAGCTCCGTGGTCAAACACAATTGATATCAGGTCCTTACCAATCGACTGAGCCAGTCTTTCAACATACTCCAGCACCTCTCTGTCCGAGAGATGGTGTTCAGTATCAATCATGTTGAGGTACTGTTGTTCAGTCCCTGAGGGGAGATCAACACCCCAACAGGAAGCATGATTCCGACCAGAACCATCGACAAGGGGACACTGGGTCGGATAGTGACTGATGATAATCTGTAAAACCTTATAGTCACTGAGAGCTGAAGAGAGGACCATTCCTTCGCTGTCCGTCACAGAGATCAGTTGAGATTCTAAGGACTTGTAATCCTCTCCAAAGTCTATGTCAGGACTTGGGTGTGTGAAGTCATGGAACGGGTTCCAAGTAACGAGGAGGCCTTCTTTGAGTCGTAGTGGTCTGCCCTCAGTCATTGGCCAACGCAATAATTCTATGAGGTCAGCAGTATTCTTCATCCTAAGTGAATGTAAATGTCTTCCACTATGGGGGTCCAAGAACTTGATGTTACATATCCCCTCTTTATTCTCCAGTTTCAACCGCACATGTTTCACATAGCTCAGCTGTCTGGAGAGCCTATCAATTGTTTCTTGAATCGTTTCCTTTAACCTGTCAGGAAATTTCACATCTGGAACGGGCACACTTGACATATCATGATTACTCTTCATGCTAAAGGCCCTGAAACTGGTCTTGCTGGATGATGGGCGTAGGACATGATCATGACCTCCAGCAGGTATCCAATCTGACCTCCCTTCTGTCCGACTCCATGCAAACCACTGTGACCCTTCAGACACATTATCATCAACGTAATCAGGATTGCGTCTGAACAGGAACTCGGTGATTCTATCGTCAAATCTACCCAGCTTTCGCCCCATCTCACTGATAATATCTAGTCGACTCACTGACCAGTCCAGTCCTACCTGAATTTCTTCTTTCTTTATTTTAAAAAGCCCAATCTTGAGGGGTGAATTTACATTGGGATCAACTACGACACGCCACTCGTATCCTTCTTTTCTACTTTGCAATATCATTCCAAACCTGATGTCAGTCAGTTTCTCATGAGTCTGGAACGTAGGTAGCTTGGTCTGTGTCTTTGGCTTCGTCCTTAACTTTCGCGACTTACGATACAACCTCTGTGAATTGATGCTGTTCAGAGTCACTGGCAGGAATCCTCTACCACCTCTGGTATGTTCTGGATGGAACCTGACCCGTTGAAGGAGTGTAGGTTCCTTTGATGGCTTTTCCTTGAGTGGTCTGGGCTCAAGTGATATGCATTCTTGCTCAATCAAGTATCTTGAGGTTTCTTCATTGTATCTCTGTTTCACTGTACGATTCCCATGTCCTACATCCAGTTTCAGGTCTGGCCAGAGTCTTACTATCCAGGGGATAAGTGAGAGGGCCAGTATCTCCATACGTGCTCTGACAGATACATCGGGAACTGTATGATCGACATCAACCTCTGGAGTCACCTCACCCAGACCCTCGGCCCTGAATCTCTTTGACCAGTCAGTTAGTGTTGGAACAAGAGTCGACTCGATTGACAGTCCTTCCTTGTCCTGTGTGACAATCACTCTGATGTCGTCATGGTAGGGTGTCTTAGCAAAGGTCTGCAAAGGCCAGTTCTCCGGGTCAGCATCATATCCAGATACCACAGGAAGATTCCATACAACCTCTGTCACCTCACCACACAATACTGACGACTCGTAGAAGGGTAGGAGGGTCCGACTGGAGTATGCTGTGGAATATGTTTCATCAACAACAGGAGAGTCTAACCAAAGCACAGTCATTGTGCTATGATCAGGAAGACTTGAGATGATACCTGAGAGGAGAAGATCCAGTTTCCATCTGTGGACCTCGGGTGTTGCATCTCTGATTGTTTCCATCCCACTCACCACTATCAGACAATCCTTCCGTGGAATATTCTCTAGTTTCACCTTGATCGAGGAGATGGATTTGTTTCCAAACAGGAATCGGTTGACTTCACTGAACAGACCCATAACCTGTATCGACTCGAAGAGCTGTCGGATGTCTTCTCGATGACACCTCCGGATGTCATTCTCATTTTTCGAGTACGGTTTCAGATACAGACGAGTTTCAGCAAGCCTTGGGTCGACAAACTGTTCAGCAAGGTCTATCCACACTATTTTGGACTTGTTCTTTCTGTCGACAATCTCCTTCATCAGATGTAGACCATGATGAAACTTTGCAATCCATCCTGCAGACACTCCAGATGATGTAGGAGACTGTCCATCTAAATAAAGGATGAACCGACGTTTGTTAGATGATGCATATTGCAACGGATCATAAACAGGACTCCAATCGGGCAATAATCGTGAAATCTCTGAGGAGAGTGTCTGAGGGCGCTCATTGACTACAACCGCCACACTGACAGACTCACCTTGAACTTCTGGCTCGAACACGAGTCTATGTCTGTGGTCCCTGTGCTTGATCACCTCATCATAGATACGGAGCATGAGACCATTCATCATATTTCGAACGCGTCGGATGTCCTGAGTTGACTCCACCAGAATCACACCGATAATCAATGGATTCAATTCATCAGAACCGGTCAGTTCCTGATACTCCTTCCAGACAGCCTCAGAATATGTCTTGAGTTGTGTCTGATAGTTGGGGGTTGGCATCGCTCTGATGAAACTCTCCCACTCGTCAGGGTCTAGGGTTCTGTTGTCAAACTTGAAATCGCTCACGACACGTTGTTTTAGATTGTGACGTGCCCGTGATTCTGACCAGATATCTTTTCGACCCAGTGTCATATTATGACCCTGCCTAGTCTTGATCTCGAACACCATCAATGGCCGCTGAAATACACGAGTTTCATTCTTCAAAGACACCTTTTCAGAAAGGAGGATGTCTACCTTTCCCTTGCCCAGTGCGGTGTCCACTGGAACCTCGAAACTGACGAGGAATCCGTCATCACCCACGGGTGAAACGTTGTCCATGATGATATTACGAAGACTCCACGGACCACTGAGCTGGGATGTGATGATTCTGTGGACCTGTGACCCTGTCTTGGTCACTCTCTTAGTGAGTCTCCGGTGGATGTCCTGTACATCCTTCTCTCTAAGATAGGTCGCTCTGGACCCATAGGCATCACTCTTCTCAAGCTCGTGAGAGGAGTATGTTGTGAGAAGACGTTCGAGTTCATCCACTTCTGGACTGTCAATTCCACTGCTCCTTACCTCAGTAATAAGATCGGAGAAGAACTTGGTGGAGAATGAGGGTTCGGGGGTCTTCAGTGACCCTGTCACTGTAGGAGTGTCACCAGTGCGAATCTGATAGTGTTTCATGATGTCCTCCTTGATCTCTCTCAGGACTTGCCTAGTCCCCTCACGGAATCCCCTCTTCCCTATACTACACTCGGAGTAGATATAGTCAAGATAGGGCCGTGCACGAAGCTGGTACAAGTTCCAGTATCGTCCAGTTTCCTTTGGAGGGACATCGTAGATGTAGCAGAAGGTTGCCAGATAGTCGAGATGGTGTCTTATCACGTCAACAAAGTCCATCGAAGGAAGATCGGGATGAACCAAGGGTGTGTATGGTCCGTATGAATCGCGTTCATAGCCCATAACCCGAAAGGTGGTTGTCTGTCCGTCAACCTTTCTTGTCTGATACCCGAAGAACAAAGGGTCTGAAAAGGGAAAAAGGGTCATCCCAAAGTTTCGCAATCCAGCACCACATATGTTGAAACGCTGATTGAGAGGACCGATGTCTTCGTCTGACTTCTTGACTCTTCTGACTTCTTTGTTCCCATAGGCAGCCGCATTCTCCCAGCATGTGTCTAGCACATTCCGTCTGACATTATTCTCTATCTTGGTAATCTTCGAGTGGTCAGCTTCTCCACCCCGTACTGTCTGGTAATAATCATCCATTGCATCAGAGAGCATTCTCTGAGAACTCATGTACAATTGAATGGTCTTCTTGTTCTTGATGTCCCTCTGTAACTCCAGAGCTGCAGAGAGTCCTCTCCTCATTGCTGTTGAGATCACTCTGTTTGGATGAGTGGGCAGGACCTTCCGTGGTCGACCACGTTTCCTTGACATTCTGTAAGATTGTATGTAATATTTACTCTTATTTCTTGCGGGTATTACAAAATAATAATTCTTTAATGGAATGGGATTTAATCCTGTTAAAACATTATTTATAATTATCTAATTAATTAGCTTAATAACTTTATAAGATTGCATAATAATACTGGTACGAGTTCAAAAGACTCTTTCTGAACAGGAAGAGGAGTGAACTTGACTCGTTAGAAACGGGTTAGAACTTTATAAGATGTAGGTGAATGCGATGGCTCGGTCCAAAGGAACAACAATCAGTGTCAAGGTCCCTATAAACTGGGAGTCCATGACTGATAGGTCTCGACAAAGAATGAGACAGATTGTTGGGAGGGATACAAGGGTTATCCGTGCATTTCTTGGAATAATTGAACAATATGAAAACGAGTTGCTAACAGGTCGTAAGAAAAATAAAATTCATGATGGGAAACTAGACAAACTCACGATTACCGCGCTTAAGGTAAAACCGGGATACGGTCAGAGGGCTACTGTCCCTCATGATATCAAAGAGCGGTACCCAAGGATCTCTACAAATGAACTTCAGGAGTGTAGACAGACTGCTGTTTCTCTATATGAAAGTTACTTGGCATTGAGAGAGAAGAAAGGATGGAATGCTTCTCGTCCTACTGCGGTCAATTCAACACGAAGAATACCACGTTGGGTGTTTACCCAGAGGTTTAAAATCGAGTACAATACAACATCTGTTTCAAAATGGTGGCTCAATCTTCGGGATACACTGGACTCGGTACCAGAAGGGAGAGCCAGACATGATAGATTACTCGTTCCCTTGAAAGTATCACCCTTTCATATCAACCAGTTTCGTAG
>JAEOSL010000196.1 GCA_016840385.1 Candidatus Thorarchaeota archaeon
CAAGGTCCTTTCACGGTTTCAATGAGAGCAATCTTCTCATCCATGATCAAGTAGCTGTTGTATGAAACACCAAATGGTAATGACCATAGATTCTCGAATAGTTCTGTGTGATGGTCGTCGACACCAATGTAATAGATTCCCTTAGTAATCTCTCTATGCATTCTTTTCACCTAACGTATGTGATATCCGAGTAAGCGCTTAGGCTCGAAGATAAAAGACCTTCCCTCAGATAATGTTGTTTCGAACATTAACCATAGTTAAATGTTTTCGTTCGTTCCAACATTGAGAAATAGTAAGATTCAACTGATTTCATTTATAGACAGTACTCCCTTGAAGAAGAAGATTAACCTAATCCCACTAATTCTGGTATTCGTTCTAATTACTAATGTTGCCGCTGGGACCAATGTTGAAACATCCGGCAAGCAGCCTTTAGCAACTCATGACTTTTTGTTAGAAGCAGTATCTTGGGAATCAATCCCGATTAGTTGTCTTGCAGGTGATACCCTCTCAGGAGAATTCTCCCTGACCAATAACGGAGACCTCTTCCTAGGTGATCAGACAAAATACGATAATTGGTTACTTGATGGAATTGATTTTCTGATTATTGATGCAGAAAATTATGAACTTTGGAAGGATGATATTTCAGCAACTTCATTGTTTGAAAGAAATGGTGTGGTTGAACTCTCATGGAGTATTGAGATACCAGATGATGGCATTTGGTACATTATCTATGACAATGATTCGATTTTCATGAAGCAGGTTGAGGGTGATATCCAACACAACTCACTAAGGGGGTTTTCATTCACCATAGTTATAGCAACACTGCTTAGTCTAGCAGTTCTTCTAGCACTTCTATTCATATTCAAGAAGAAAAAATGAGTGGCCGTGGCAACTAGTGCCACAGCAGTTCAAAGATTACTATTCATCGTGTGTTTCGTCACTAACAGGATCAGGCCTTGTTGGAGAAATTGGTGCTTCTCCAGAATCAGATGGTAGAAACTCGTCTAATAGTTCATAGAGAGCTCGACCCAACATTCCTCCAAAACCACCCAGCATCGCACCTATCAGAACGCTGATCACAATGACCAAAGCTCCAAGTCCAGATAGATCTAGAAGTCCGATGAAAATTTCAGCTACCGCCATTGCCTGTGCAGTTATTGATAGATAGACAAAAAGGAAGGTCCATGCAAGACCCACTCCTAGAAGTCCAACCAAGAATGCTATCCTTTTTCTTCTAACAAACAAAGCACCCAATGCACCAGCAATGAGCATTAGCTTCCAATCACCAGCTAGCTGAAGAGCAAGACCAAAGACTATGGTTATCACGAGTGCAGCTAGGAATCCAATATCAGGAATTGTATCATCTATTTTTCCCATTTCATAACCTCCTATGGTACAAACGTGATTGTCCTCTCTATCATAGAGCCATCAGTGTCTGCAGTCACAAACGCAGCAGCTGTAGAGTAGAAGTACATGGTATGGTATCCATGTTGTTCAGTGACTTCATCGAATGAGTTCCAGAGGGCAAAGATGTCCTCGAAGTGAGGACTGAATATGTTTCCACTCTGTCCACCCGGATATGCCATGTAGGACATCTCGATATCACTCATGTCAGCTATTAGTCGGGTTGAAGGACCATGTGTCACAGTCCAACCACCAGCAACATCGATTGTATTTCCTCCTCGACGCGGACCACCTCCAATGTACGTGAAACTAGCAAGATGATCAATGAAGATAATGTGACGATTACCATACGCCCAATCAGGTTCTTCAGACCACTCAGCAGTAAGTGTATCTATCGCTGAAAAGAGCGCTTGAACAAGTATCTCATCACGTGTCTCAACATGTACAGTTGTGTGGTCGTCGAAGTAGTAGGCGTTGTCTGTGACAATGAACTCCTCTAGAACGGGGGTTCGTGAGAGGGGGATAGCAGTATCAATAGAACTAATCTCATCAAATGTTTCTTCATGAATAGCATCGAGTAGATATATCCAGATTGTTGGTGCGGCCAAGTCTGGCTCCATATCATACTCCCAAACACGTAAAAGGTTGACAAGAAGATTGACTGTTGCATTTCCGTCACCCAAAGCTTCCCAAGCATCAACCACATAGGGAACAATGACTTCAGCTCGAACTTCGACAACATCGGCCTGGAACCGTTTCATATCGTCAACAGTGATGTCATCATTACTATCCAAGAGATGATAGATACGTCGTGCTCGGTATCCATTTGCCTGTGGACCAAGGATGTCATATGCGTAGTTGCTAGGAGCGATGGTTCGTTGATTTGCAGACTGAACAAAACCTCTCGAAGGATTGACCTCTCGTGGGTTGTGGGCATAAGGGACATAGCCTAGCATTCCCACAGAGTCATTGAGAGCTGTAATCGGGTATTCACCAGTGTATCCAGTTCGAACGGGAAACCGGCCAACAACAAGCATTGCTATGTTACCCGAATCATCACCGAAAACACAGTTCTGTGCCGCAGTGTCCCACCAATACATTGCATCCATGAACTCTTCGAGATTGTCAGCTTTCATAGCTTCACCAATCGCAATCATCTCATGTGTTGCACCAGATATTGTCCATTTCATTGCCAAGTTCGGATGTGTTTCACTATCTAAGCCATAGGTGGTAAGAACTGAATCTATACAAGGTCCATGAACAGATTCCTTCACGGTAAAGGGTATGATTTCACCCTCCTTAGTATGGATGTCTTCCTGATGAATGGTAAAGTCTGTCCACTCACCATTGTACATGTACTGGTCAGGGTTTGCAGGGTTAAGCTGCTCAACAAAGATATCATTGACATCAGCACCAACATTAGTGAAACTATATGCTACGTGATCATTGTGGCCGATAAGAATACCTGGAAGACCTGGAAATGAGGTTCCAGTCACATCGAGCTCGCCCGGCACAACTATGTGAGCCTCGTACCAAACAGATGGTGCTTGGAAGATTAGGTGAGGGTCACCTGCTACGATTGGCATTCCCGTTGAAGACTTAGAACCGTTGATTGCCCAATTGTTACTACCAACGAATTCAAAATCTCCCAAAGGACGGATGACCTCATTTATCATTTTCATCACAGCCTCCAGTTGGTCATCAGGGATTATTGCTTCAGCTGCAAGATCTATTCCAGAGTATTGTTCAGGAGCAGATGCCGCTGGTACCTTACCGGGT
The DNA here is from genome assembly GCA_016840385.1 of Candidatus Thorarchaeota archaeon. Next base: position 3,184 of record JAEOSL010000196.1, read on the forward strand.
CCAAGAGGGTATTCTGCAAGACTGAGGTCATACTGTTCTTGTATTATTGGAATTGTGTTCGGTAAAACATCTGGTAAAAGGTCATTGTAGAGGGTGTCGTTATCTAGTGTTGTCCTCATCCACAGTCGATCAAAGTCCATAATATTCCCAGCAAGACCCCATGCAAGCATTTTAGCATTGACAAAGATATCAGTCGGGGTCCATAGTTCTGGAGTAAATCCAAGAACCTTGAACTCCATAGGCATGTTAGCACTATTCAAAGTTCGAATGAA